>DASTUU010000375.1:0-1640 GCA_035759485.1 Nitrososphaeraceae archaeon | reverse complement strand
AACAGGCTCTGGAGTAGACCTAATAGACACTCATCCCTCGCCAGCAAATGTAAAAGCTGGCAGCAAATTTGAAATAATATCAACTGTGGTTAATAATTCACCAGACAAGATACTGTTACCTTCTGGGCTTTGCGATTCACCTCTAACCGCGTTCTTTATGTCTAATAATGTGGTTATAAGGCATACCCAAGGCTGCACCGCGACGTCACCGCCATTCGAATTAAACCCAGGACAAGAAGTTACAGTAGCCGGTCCGGTCTCTGGCACAATATATCAAGCAATCAAGGCTGGAAAAACTCCAGCGACTGCCACTGTTTATTATCAAACAGAGAATGGGCAGTTCGGCAATGTCACGAAACCATTTGTATTCACAATAAACTAATCGAAAGCTCGTAATCTAGTTTTCTTCAGTGGCAAACGGTGGAATTACTACAAATTGAGGGATAGCAAAATGAAAAAATTATTCTAATTTGATGTAGCATTTACATATCTAACCAGCTTTAATGCCTCCTCTTGAATGAGCCCTACTCCCGGCGCGTAAAACTTTGACTCTTTTTCATCTGGCTTTAGAGCGTTCGTTTCTTCAGTTTGTAAAACCTTTTCAAACTTCCCTGCCGGTGTAACTATCACTTTATCCAGACCTACAATTTCGGCTCTATCCTCGGCCACTTTTGGAGCAAATTCCTGATAGTATTTTAAACCTATCACGGCTTTCCCAGGCATGACCATGCCAAGAGTAGCATCATCGACACCCGCCTCCCAAGCCCCTTCATGATTTACAATCTTGCCATCTTCATAAATGTCAACTTCCTCTCCTAGGTAGAATATATCATTAACCGGTTTACAAACTACAAACCAGTTCCTGGATATCTCCACTATTTCCCCATCTTCTGTTTCTACCTCTTCTACAACTCTTGCTTCAGTTCCATTAACTATTTTAGTCTCATTTAGAACCGAAATTTTTAGCTGAATCTGGGCACCATCTTCTTGGCCTTCCAGAACTAGATGATATCCTGGTTCCAAGATGAAGTAACTGTTTGAACCATTCGGACTCAACTTGCAATCCTCAAGATTAAAGGAATTCTTCCATTCTTGATTACTAGAAGGACTGCCATAGATGTTGCTACCAAGAAAGATAACATACACACTAATTACTGTCAACGATAACATAAGGAATATTGTAGCTAATGGCATATCATAGCTAATCAATAATTTACTTGATGACTTAATGTTCTTATGTATATCGAAATAGTTAAATCAATTGATTCAACCTTATTATGAGTGTTTTTCCCACGACTTAACCAGTTCTCTTCCTTGATAAAATAAGCAAATCGTATCTAACTTGACTCAACTATATATTCTCTAATGGAAATATACGGCTTAATATATGAATTACTTTTGTTTCATAAAAAATCTAAATGCATCCGGTAGTCCATTTATAATCCTAGAATTGACACAAGACAATTTAGACTTACAGAAACAACTGTGGTTAGTCTTATTGTTAAGAAATCTTAAGTTCCTAGTAGAGTAATGGTATCATATCCTTATTAATTATATTCAATTTGCGTTTACGGCACCAGTTGTTTTCTTTTTAGTATTTTTGTTTCTGTTAATGAATATCGAGGCTGAAGAGTCCGACA
>DASTUU010000374.1:0-7128 GCA_035759485.1 Nitrososphaeraceae archaeon | reverse complement strand
TCAAACTTTTCTTCTTGCAATTTTAATTAAAAATAATAATAATATGTTATATTATTTATAGTAAGTATGTACCCTCTATGATAATGATGAAAGTACCTATGGTGACACCATATTGTTTCTGTTATCTAGAGTCTTAAACATATATGTCACAGAAAGTCATAATATTTTACTAAATTAAGCTGTCTATGCACAATGTGAAATATGCTCGGGAAATATTTTATGGCACTATGATCTTCATTTGCTTCATACACAATGGTTTCCGACGGGTTATTTAACAGACTATATCCACAAATACCTTCAAAAATGAATATCCTTTTATTTCATGTGCTACTATGAAGAAGTAAATGCTTCATGCAACAACAAAAAGAAAGTCTACCTCTACGAGGGGAACAGGACGAAGTAAACGAAGAGTAGGAGCAGGAGGTTCGCAGCAATTATCTACTAGAACAAAAAAGCAAATTGATTCTTTACCACAACATGCACAACACATATACAAAAAAGTGCATGCAAATGCCATCAAGCAATATCAAAGCCCCGAAAAAAGACGTGGCGGAAAAAGGCAAAGTACTGAGCAGGTAGCACACAAAGCAGCGTGGGCAGCCGTAAAAAAAGAGTACAAGAAAAAGGGAAGTGAATGGATAAGGAAAGATGAAGCCTAAAAATACTTCTATATATAACTAAAATATCAATCAAACAAACAAAATAGTAATATCATTACTGTACCCTTAAGTGATGAAAGCAGATATTTGCATCCTGAACCACTTTTTCTTACTGTACAGTGGTACAACTTTATTGCAACTAAATCTCTATATTGTATTTGGATATGCAATCTTCACTTATTGTTTCATCAGTGAACATAGTTAGTATCGTAACTTGGGAGTTTAAGTGTATCCACAACCAATAAATCATCCAATAACAATAACGCTATGAATATTCATGGCCTCTGTTCAAAACAAACCCCATTATAACAATGAAATTATCAGAATAACAGACGAGAATCAGAACATAATTGAGGGTAATCTAACTGTACCTAGTCATGCCAATACAGATGCCAAAGGAATTGTCATATTTGCTCATGGAAGTGGAAGTAGCCGTCATAGTCCTAGAAACAGATACGTTGCTCAGGTATTAAATAATGCAGGCATTGCTACTTTATTAATTGACCTTCTAACCCAAGAAGAAGAAAAGACAGATAATATTACTAGAGAGTACAGATTCAATATTAAATTACTTACTAAAAGACTTCTTGCTGCAACTGATTGGATATCACAAGGTGATAGATTTAGAAATTTAAAGATTGGATATTTTGGTGCTAGTACAGGAGCTGCAGCTGCTTTAGTCGCAGGAGCTGAAAGATCTAGGTTAATCTATGCTATTGTATCACGTGGGGGTAGACCTGATTTGGCTGGCTCAGATGTTTTGATTCGGATTGAAGCGCCAACCCTCTTAATTGTAGGAGAAAAAGATAAGCAAGTTATCGAATTAAACGAAAAGGCATTAGGCCAACTTATAAAGATAGAAAAAAAGAAAAAGATTATAATTATTCCTAGAGCTACGCATCTATTTGAAGAACCAGGGACATTAGAGGAAGTAGCAAGAGTTGCTGGTGGATGGTTTCAGTGTTTCTTTTTAGAGGAGAGAGAAAAATAGTACAGTATGACCTGGTACCCCAGGGGGTTTTGAAGTTCGTACAGCAAGACAGAACAGGCTGGACAAGATTCAGACTCTAAGGATGGTCGAAGAAAGGATACAAGCTTCAGAGAAGGAAACAACAACAGAAGGAGTTTACTAGGGGAGACATCAGCGAAAAAGCGTGTGTCAATTTTCAATTCATAATGCTTTATAGTACACGACAGATATTATCACATGTTAAAAGAATATTCTATATTCATGCTGCTCCTCATAGTAGCAGCATCATTCATTGGAATGAGTAGCATATATCAATATGCGGAAGGACAATCAGTAAGACCACCTGTAACATCATATGCGCAACGGTTTTTTAAAGAGTAAACTATTACAGGAAAAATATTGGAGGCCGGATTTTACTCCTCTCCTGATGGCAGAGCCTGTCTTGCAGATATACATATTCCGGGAACAGGATGGTACCCAAACTACACTCTCGGACTTAGGCCCGGTGGCCGTATTTGTTAATAGCTTCGTACGACAGTATTTGTGTTTTACTTGTTCAGTCACGTATAGATCAAAAACTAATTCAATTCCAAGTTGCTCCCACTCCTCTCACTATAAAAGCCGACCCCCTTCGAACCAAATGAACATCTATACAGAGTAGTTTGGATACAACCAATGGCCCGATACTAGGATAGTCGAAGTCAAAGCGAGGGCAAAAGCCTTGTACGACTACCTAAGTCCTTTGTTGACGTTGGGTATCTAAAGGTCTGATGTATACTCATATAAGAAAGTATTCGAGCTAATGCGATGAGTAATGAGTATGACTCTAGCAGTGAACAAGCAGAAGCAAAACATGTACAATCGATAATTAACGTAATAAAAATGGCATGTATCTAAGACACTATATCTGGATAAGATCCTAACATCGCTCTGGAAGCATGGAACAGGCTACTGCCAGATCTCTTTCGCCCTGAGGCGATAAACCCCCCAAGCGTTAGGCTTTCAGACGGTGTTAAGCTTTGGGGGGTTCAGTTTCTGGCGTGCTTGTACGATTCTGATCGTCAGTTGTATTTCCTGGGAGAGAGATGCTGATGCGAAGGTACCAACAATAGTGGTTAATGCTGATATTGATGCAATGACTATACCTATGACCAGCAACATTCCGCCATCCCCTGTTGGTATTATCGTTAATGGAGTATATATTACTGATTAACAGGCAAACAGTAAAGTTTTTTGTAAAAGTAGTAATAGAGGAATCAATGAAGTCTCAATCATGGAACCTTGGTATGCTTTAGTCTCCGGTTAGAGGCTTGTCACATACTTCTATCCTCTATTACCACTATATCTTACAACATTCCACTATATGAAGACGGGAGACAGATAGCTAGCAGTAGCAAAAACTAAAAGCTTTCCTAATACTGTTACTAATAGTGACGTTCAAAGACCTGCAGAAAGTAATACAATTACAAGATGAAGCCTCAATCAATTCTAAAATTGATGTTCAAAAGCTGCAGGGTTACCCTTATGGATATTTGACAGAGAGCAACACAATATCAGAACAAAAGGCAACTGTTGCTTTTGCACATCATAGGCCTACCACAGAAAGACGACCATGATATGCCGTTGCTACTCTATCAGACAACGATCTACTAAGCACTCAAAGCCTTGGAATTGGCTGCACGGAGCTATTACTTCGTTACTTGTGCTATTGCTGCGTTGGCGGAACATTCCTGCAAAACTCTGGGGCCTGCATTATCACAGGGCCGAGGATAGACTTGGCCGAGGACTTGTTTGCCAGGTTCAAAGGTTTGTTTCAAGCATTATTTTTCGATGCTTTTGACAGGACTCAAAGCACAGCAACCATTGTCAATAATGCGAACGTCGACACGATGCGAGGACTTGAGAATGTCAAGTTCATACTGTCGGACGAATCAGATTTCTATTCAGCATTTGAGCAGCGTGAGGTTAGAGAGGTAATGGAGGGGTACATTGGAAAGCCTAACAGTGACCAGACAATTGTACTCATGTCAACACCCAAGGCGCCTGGCGGCTTGACGCAGAAGATTGAGCTAGAAAAGGATGCACTATATTACAAGATAAGGCTTGATTATAGATTTGGCTTGGAGGGGACTTGGCCCAGTATTGACAAGGGCAAATAGACAAGGCACGCCTATCACCAGAGTTCCCAAGGGAGTATGAGCTACAATATATTGGAGTCGTGGGCAATGTTTTCTCGCAAGCATCTACTCAGAATGCCATTTCTGATTGGTATAACCCCGCGGGGTATTCAAGCAAAATGTCCCAACCGTGATGGGAGTAGATGTAGGTTTCGGGTCATCGGCGTTCGGCATAGCGGTATTGCAACTGTGGGACAATCGCGTTCATTGCATGTTTGCTGATGCATACGAACGTCCATTTATGATTCTATTACCTTTCGCAGCTCTTCATATTCTTCTTTACTAATTTTACCTTTGGCTAATCTTGTTTTAATTATGCTGATAGGATCTCCATCTCGATCGTCGACTCGACCCCCATTGGATGTCCTAGTTGCTTTGCTGCTGATATTATAATCTGTGGTACTGCTATCTTCTATATAGTTTGCTTTAGAACTAGTATAGCTTTGTGGCATGTTATGAAACCCATATTGCTTTATGTCATTGAGAAATGTCCATTCACCTTTGACATCAATAGTAGCACTTTTACCAACATGATAAAGAGCTCTTGTAAGTCTATTCTTGTGCCTGGCAAAAGAACTGGGAACATGCAATGCTAACATAAATCCTTTGGTGGCAAACATATTCTTCCATTCTGTAGGGTACGGCAGATTAATTGGAGTAAAATCAAGAGGTATTACCTCATGTGGGGCCCTTTTCTGTGGATCTTTATTCTTCCATAAATATCCTATATAACCGGGACTTGTATCTAGGGGGTTTTTCTTTCTGGGTTTGGTGACATTTTCCATTATTGATGGATCATGCGTCCTGCCTACAATTACAAATGATGTTCCCCCATATCTTTTTATTGCTAATGCTTGACGTCCTTTTTGCTTTTGACTTGCTTGTTGTCCTTTCTTCCGGAAGAATCCTGTTATATGTACTTGAATAATTGTCTTATCAGCTTTATATCCAAACAGCTTTAGATACTCATGAATTTCATATCTCCTATTATAAAATACCTGACTGGAAATTATGCTCTCTGCTTTAGAAACTGTTTGTATTCTTTGTGGTTGTTGCTGCTTTCTCTTATTTCTTGTTTTATTATCTTCTGACGTATTAGAAGACATGAGCCTGATTATGTAATCGTCCGCATTCTATATGTTACTTTACATTATTTCTTTACAATGTATTAAGCATATGCTTACTAAAAGGAAGATAGAATTCTTAACCTAATACATAAGAGTACTAATTTTTTTGGATTATATAGCTGGCTCTAGACTCACTTTTGGGCATTACAAGCAGGATTTACTTTCCACTATAAAATCCATGATTAACAGTGTTAATGAAGTAATGCATTAGCAGTAGGACGGCTCAAATTAGATATTATTACCAGTACATGCATAACAATCATCATCCCCTACTATTATAAAAGGGACAGCTATTCGACTTTGCTACTATAGCAATTTGGACATTGTAACGGACTTATCTTGATATTATCTTCAATCCTGTATAACAGTGAAGCGCACCAGAAGCATAATTCACATAGTAGAAATTTTGGCTTAAACTTGAATATTTCTTGATGTGCTGCACTCCGTTTTGCATTCAGAGCTCTCAGTTTTGGCGTTATTAACATATTGACAAAGGTCTTTAGCATTCATCTCGAATTAAAAATCCTTCTTTTACATAGCTAATAAGCGTAGATTAACTGAGATAAATTAACATAGTTAATCATTGTCTTTATAGTACGACTAAAAATATTCTACATTCATATTTATGGCAAAGAAAAGGACCCAATATGCAAAAAATCGTGGTAAAGATAAATTTATCTTTACAAAAACTACAATAATAGTAATTAGCATTATAGCCATTCTTGTTTCTGCAATCGCCTATTTTGGAATTCAATCTATGATTCCTGTAAATGGCAAATTGCCTGTTTTTGGAGCTCCCAAAAATAATTTTGTTAAGGCATCGCATAACCCACGGTCTGGCTACCTTTTTGTGGGTCAATCAGCAGGTGGAGCAAGAAAAGGCTTTGTGCCATCAGTTGGCAGCAAAATAAGTAGTACTAACATGGGCAGTAGTTTCACTGACAGTCCTACAGGACCAACCTTGTATATATCAAAAGGGGGACTAGAGTCAATTCATTTCATAAATGAAGATTATGACACCCATTCCAAACATAACTTTAACATAGATGAGTTCAAAGTCCATAGTAAGGATTTAGGATACTTTCAAAGCCAGATTATTACATTCATTGTAGATAAGGATGGTGTGTTTGAATATTATTGTTCTATTCACCCAGAAATGAGAGGCAAAGTAGTTGTTATCTAATCTGAGCCGATGATAATAGCAATAGCAATAGTAATAATGGACAATTTTCTGAAATAAAATGACAAGTAGGCTCTTTCACTTAGTAGTTACAGAAAAATATATACCATCTAGTGTTATAACGATGTCAGAAGAGTTACTAATCAAAAAGAGGAGAAGTGATTAGATTGGATAGTAATGAAGACAAGATTGCAAAAGAAAAAGATTATAGAGAAGAAGTGGATGGTAATAATGCTACTTCAGCATCTTATACTGATGCAGTGGCACGCGAAAATATTCTAAGTCTGATGGATAGTTTTATTGAGCAAATAACCAATATAAGAAGGACTTTACTTGGAGTTTCCATTTCTGCCTTAGTTTTAGCTCCCCTTGCCATAGGACTTTCAGTATATTTGATACTACACCCTTCATTTTTTGCTATTCTTGAAATTGAAAATGAGTTTGGCCTCGTGCTAAGCATTCTACTAGGAGCAGTCCTAATTATTTCCTCTGTATGGCTCTTATCAGGAATCAGACAGTACAGATCAATGAGCTCTTGGAGCAAAAGATACAATCAGTACAAAAAAGAAAAGGAAGATATGGATAGAAAGATTGCTTTACAGTATGGTTTAACCATGACTGATAATGGCAATAAAAGTAATTAGTAGCTCTGACACTAAAATTACACAACAAAATTGTTGTCCATTTAAATTATTGTTCCATTATTATTCTTCCTTTTTGGTAAGGATACCGCCCTGCTCTTTGTTTTCTAGACGTTCTCTCTTTCTCTCACTTTTATCTTCTTGATGTATATTTTTAAGCCTATCGCTATTGACTACTTTTCTCCTAGGAAATACCCTCTCATACGGTTCTAAGATGTTTGTACAAAATTCTGTTCCTTTACGTGTAGGCTTGTAGATTATTATTCTTCTTTTTCCATAGGGCAATTCATCTTTGCCTATAAATTCATTTGATTCGAGCTCATCGAGAATTGATTTGTGCTTTTTTAAATTCAGTCCACAAAAACTAAGGAGAG
>DASTUU010000373.1:0-5876 GCA_035759485.1 Nitrososphaeraceae archaeon | reverse complement strand
TCTCTGTATTTTTTCTGGCTTCTTCCCTACATTGTTCCATAGTCTTACCATTTTTATAAGCATGGATACGAACGTCACAGCTAGAAGCTTTCTTCATTGTTCCCAACAGACTGGTATCACTAATTACTAATAATGGTTTGTGGAATACAATCTATGTGAATAGTGACAGAAGTTTGGCCTCCTAATAGTGGACTACATACACTAGTGTATCAAATCCCATCGCTTCCTGTCAGAACTTCTTTGAATTCTAATTGACCCGCTCCACAGTCCAAAGGAAGTTGATTGCTCTTCATCTAGATTAAGAACGTCTTAGTCAAATTCGCATTCTTCATCCACTAACCCGTTATCATTATTGTCAATACTATCAAAGCAAATCTCACCGGCCTCATCTGGTAGCTGCGGCGATGGAGGTGCTTCAACTTCAACTTCATCTTCATCGGTATCCTGAGCATTTTCATTATCTGTTACAGTTAGTGTAAATTCAAAGGTGGAGTCTTCTTCTATAAATGGAACAGAAAATCTTGCAACTGGTTGATCAGAACCTTGCAGACTCACAGCAGGACCACCTGATTGCTCCCACTCATAAGAGACGATTTCTCCATTTGGATCAGGATCATGACTATCAGTACCATCCAAAGTGACTTGTTCATGTATAACTGCCTCTTTGTTACCGCCAGCATCGGCTACTGGTTCTGAATTAGCTTTGGCTTCTATACTTACAGTGTCTGTGCCCGTCTCACCGTATCTGTCAGCTACAGTCAGAGTAAACTCAAAAGTTGTATCTTCTATAAGATTATCAGGCACTTTGAATTTTGCTACTCCTTTGTCAGCCCCTATGATACTAAATTTCTCATCATCCAAACCGTCTGTTTGTTTCCACAGATAGGCAAGTGAATCTCCGTTTGGATCAGTGCTATCTTCGCCATCAAGAGTAACCTCCTCACCTTCCTTTGTTTCCTTCTCACTTGCTTTAGCTTTGGCTGTTGGAGCCTCATTGATACCTACTACATCAACGGTAGCGTATGCAGTACCGTCGGTACTTTCGGTGCTATTTTTATGAGAAGAAGTAAAGACAGGATCAGCTAGACTAATTTTATCGTTGCATAATAGCTTTGCTGTTAAGATATTTGTATTTCCTGGAGTAATTATGCTAGAATTGTCAATGAAAGTAAATTTCCAAAAGGAATAATCTCTTGCTCCTGTTAATCCTGCTGCAGTTGCCTTCTGAAATGGGTGATTATTTTTCCTGACATATACTTCACAGTCTTTATAGAAGTCGTCTACAGATGTTCCATAGACTGTTATTGTCCTACCGGCTGATATCTGTTCAAATGCAGATGGTGATGTGATATTCAGAATACTAGCATTAGAGAGAACCCCAGTCACATTCACACTGTACCATTTTGTTAATTTAGGATGACATATTATTTTAGAAGTTATTTTGTTATTTGGGCCTTCTTTGATAGTAGTATAGCTAGAATTGAGTAAAAAGTTCCAAGATGAAAAATCATTTACTCCACCGCTACCGTTTGCTCTAACTTGCTGGTATGGTTTAACGTTATTTACAATGACTGAGACCTGGCAGTCAGTAATAGAATTATCTGTAGATGTGCCTGAGACCTCAAGTTGTGGACCTTGTTTCTGGCCAATAGGTACACTATTACCAGCTGAAGGGGATGTGATCTTAACTCCCATTTCTTGAGGAGGCAGAGGAGAAGAGGAGCTGCCGGTTTGTTGAGCGTAGACAGGAGGAATAAGAAAAGTGCTTTGATCAGACAAATAAAACAAAGGGAAAAGAGAAAGAATAACTAACAACAATATGCCTAGAAATATGAGTAGTGACATATACAAGTTCAAGCATTGTAATATACTTCTGGACAAAAGTATTTTTATTATAATTTTAGAATAAAAATATCTTATTATACAAATTGAGAAAAGAAAGCTAGATAGGTCATAGATTAGACATTTAGGAATTTAATTCTGATATAATAAACTAGATCGCTGAAAGTCTGGTAGCGTACCGCTCTACATTCTTCTTATCCTTAGGTTAACTAAATTAAGAGCATAGTATTTAAAAGATTAGATAGCCCTTATCTATAGCCTCTGCGTGTACTTGATGACACATGAAAGCCGCAATTGTAGATGAATGCTTTGTCCAAGATTAACAAAATCGAATAGTATTTCAAAATATTAAACAGGTTTCGAGTCATCGACATGTGGCAGGCTTCTTTGGCTAAATGCCTTTATATCATACCGCACTGAGACTGTCATGTCAACAACTCAATTTAGCTCTGAATTACGTAGTCAGTATAAAGCGAAGGCTTACGCTGCTGCGGGTTCGAAATCGCCGCTTGCCCCCACCACGATCCCGCGGCGCGATCCGGGTGAATACGACATTCAGATCGAAATCCTTTTCTGCGGTATCTGCCACTCTGACCTCCACCAAGTTCGTAACGAGTGGAGCGTTATGCCCACTGTCTATCCATGCGTTCCCGGACATGAGATCGTCGGCCGTGTCACCAAGGTCGGCTCTGCAGTCACCAAATTCAAGCCCGGCGACCTTGCCGCAGTAGGCTGCTTGGTTGACTCCGATGGCAATTGCCACGAGTGTCAGGCCGGTCTCGAGCAGTTCTGCCCGCACATGACCCTCACCTACAACTCTCCAGACGTGCACCTTGGAGGCGTCACCTATGGCGGCTATTCCGACAGTATCGTCGTCAAAGAGCACTTTGTCCTACGCGTTCCTTCCAACCTAAACCTCGCCGGAGCCGCGCCTCTCTTATGCGCCGGAATTACAACATATTCGCCCATGCGGCATTGGGGCGTCACCAAAGATAAGAAGGTCGGTGTGGTAGGTCTCGGCGGGCTGGGTCATATGGCGGTAAAGTTTGCTCATGCGCTTGGAGCCCATGTCGTAGTCTTTACCACTTCACCTAACAAGAAAGAAGACGCGCTTCGTCTCGGCGCAAACGACGTGGTTATTTCACGAAATACCGATCAGATGAGCAAGCACGCCGGCAGTTTCGACTTCATCCTCGACGCGGTTTCTGCCGAGCACGACATGAACGTATACATACAATTACTCCGCCGCGACGGTAACATCACCCTCGTCGGCGCACCGGACAAACCACATGCAGTCTCGGCCTTAAGCCTTCTGTTCAAGCGTCGTAGCCTCTCAGGCTCGCTCATCGGGGGTATTGCTGAAACGCAAGAGATGCTCGACTTTTGCGGCGAACATAACATAACTGCCGACGTTGAAGTCATCCCAATCCAGAAGGTCAACGAGGCTTACGAGAGACTGTCCAGTGCGGATGTAAAGTATCGCTTCTCCATTGATATGGCTTCTCTCAAATCACAGTAACACGGCATGGCGGTTCGCTTCTAGCCTTTTTGTTATATTCAAGATTGGGCCGCCATCTGATATAGGCAGTTCCCAGCAGGATTTGTCAAAGCGGGGCTTCAACGGCTACATCAGGCTTCGGATAATACTTTCTTACATCGCCATACTTGGAACTAAATTTACTCATAACTTCCCTAACTCTACTACTGTCTGTTATTGGTTTGCCTCTTGCAGGTATTTCTTCGCCACTTACAGAGATTTTCAACTTTTGATTTGCTAGGAAGTTCTTGTACCAGTTGGTGGCAGCAAATACAGAATGTTGCCTTCATGTACAAACCAGACTGGCCTAGGGATGTCTTTGCCTGATTTTCTACCTTTAACACTTAGTGTTATCTCATATACTTTGTTCAGTCTCTGGTGAAGATCGGCTTTGGACATGACATTCTATGCTGCATATGTAAGATATGAGTTTCGTGTCGCTGTCTTTTAGGCTAATGCAATATTCAATCGCTGACAGTAACTTTTATCATCTTCGCCTTCTCAGTATCGATAGGTGCATCAGTAGAATCAGTTCTTAACGATGCTATTTCATCAACTACATCCATTCCAGATATTACTTTTCCAAATACAGTATATTGCCCGTCTAGGAAACTCGAGTCTTTCAAAACTATAAAGAACTGTGAACCTGCACTATCTGGATCCTGTGACCTTGCCATAGATAGTGTTCCACGAGAATGTTTATTTTTGTTAAACTCTGCTTTTATATTCCATCCTGGGCCGCCTGTTCCCCATCTAGTTCTATTGTTTACATCTCTTGTATTAGGATCTCCACCCTGTATTACAAAATTCGGTACAATCCTGTGGAATATCAATCCATCATAAAAGCCACCATTTGCTAATTTTTTAAAATTCTCAACTGTCTTTGGTGCATGTTCTGGGTAAAATTCTACTTTAATCTCACCTAAACTGGAACTTATCAAACCAGTATTTGCTATTTCCATTTTCCTTTCCTTATCATCTGATTCTATATGCTTTAATTGTTTACTATATTTGGCCACTGATCAGATTGAAACATTTATACTTACTATGATCCTCAGAGGTTTAAAATACTAATAATATCAAATTAGTATTGTAGATAATAGAAAATTTTTTGAAAGTCGTGGTGGAAGTTGTGAATGTATCTATCGCAAAAGGATTAGCACTAATGATTTTTGCGGATATTGCTTTGGATCTCAATCGAGATCAAGACGTTTAACTAAAACAATAAGATAAATCATATACCGAGGCCTCATAATATTACAGGAAAATTTCATATCAAATAGGAATCCGATGCATATTCGATGGTCAGATCACATGTGCATAAATCTAGCTGGTATATGCGTGGACTAAATGCGTATGATAAACAAGGTTGTAACGGATTTATAGGCTGTGTTCCAGAATGTAAGTTTTATGCAGAAGAGGAGGAGATAACTGAGGGGCCTAGATGTTCTTTTTTGTACTGTGCAGTTAGTTCTTCAGAATAATATATTTTAATTTTTTCTGAATCTGCTATTTCAACTGCGGTACTACTACTATATCGATAAAACATACACACAGCAATTTTGTGATCCTCCGATAAATGATCTTTCTTCAGCCCACTGTGTATCTTTAGTATTGATCGTACGGCAATAATACTTCAAGGATTATTGACCAAGATTCTGCAAATTTAATTAATAACTATGTCTATCAATGTATGGTTCTAATGTGATAACTCAATTCGTCTTCTTCTGTTTCGAAATCTGAGTTAACGTAATGTCACATCTATGAGTGTAGGGTATATAAAAAGCAGGCGTAGTTTTAGTAAGTACCAGATAATTCTAAGATATTATTATGGTATAGTTCTCTATAACTCGTATTTTATATCTTTCACAAATGCTACAATGGTCAAAAGAAATAATAGATCCGAAATTATAGAACAAGGAGATATTTTCTTTTTTTATAGACCTAAAATTGGTGCTGAAGAAGTAGAAGGTATAAAGGACGTTCAAAGATTTTATATGGTCACCTCTTCCGAAGACAGCAATAAGTATAGATTATTCTTAGTTGGTCAGAAGCAATTACCAGAAATCATAGAAGGCAAATCTACTTCTGAAGAAAAAAATTGGGCACTTAAAATACTTACAACCTCTAGTCCAGACGATATTCAGAAAGAACTTATGCCAGCTGAGTATACCACAGAAACTAGAGGTAAGCGAAGACTTGCAGCTGGTACTCCAACAGGAGAGGGAAAGTATGTAATAGTAAAACATGATAATCATACTGAATTAGCGTATATTCTAGAGCTTCCAGAAATGCCCGGTCCTACCCAAAGGGAATTTGAAATAAAAAAGGAAGCCAGTTATATAATATCAGTAAAGAATCCTGATATAACAGTGCCAGGATTTGCAGCATTTTCTTTTGAAGATAAAAAACCAGATTACCCTAAACACATGAAAGAAAAATTTGGAAATAGACGATGGATAAATATTGAAGATCCAGAATTACTTAACTATGAAAA
>DASTUU010000372.1:0-2783 GCA_035759485.1 Nitrososphaeraceae archaeon | reverse complement strand
TCCAGCCTTAATCATCAGCAAGCCATTAGCACATACTTCGTGCATAGTTCTTGAGGACATAGCCTGACTATGTTCGCCTGGAGCTGTAATTTCAGAAAATTTCATAAAATGTCCAAAACATTGTCTTTCAGTGGCATTTTTTAGTATTTGTGAGAGTTTTATTTTCTTGTTCTGACTGCTTTTTTGTTCTTGAATCTGGGCGAGCATATTTCTATTTCTACATTTTTTGATTTATAAAGGGATTGATTTTAAAATTGTATGAAGTCGAGTTACTCGATCTTGAACATTTATTGATGTAATCGCTTGTTAGATAGTTTCCTTATTCTTTTTTTATGTACTGAAAGAAATTCTTCTAATCCACTTTACCGTCTAGCCTGGAATTATAATCGTGACTACATTCTTTCTAGGTATTATCGTTATCATTATAGGTTCGGTTAGCTTATTGTCTGCTGCCAGTCACTAATTCCTGCAATTTCCTTGATTCCTCAATACCCTTTACTGGAATATTATTGGCATCCAAAAGTCCAATCTGAGCTAGAAGTGATGCCTGGTCCCAATAAATATGCTCATGTGCTATCTTGTTATCTACAAATTTCATCACTACCACGTGTGGTAACTCTACATATTTTCCTGTTGGTGCTATTCCAGGAATCATGAAATCAATTTCTCTATTATGAGTAAATTTTATTATAAGCTCATCTACAACCTGGTCTTTTCCTACAGTACGTGATATACGTTCAACTATAGTATCATCTGGCATCTTACCAACAAAGTGATTTTTGTAAAAGTTATAAACTTCATCATATCCTCTACCTCCTGTTAACATGGGAACATGATGTACATATGGTTCTCTGACCATTGTTTTCATAGTTGCATCTACATCATGATCTTGAAATTCACACTTTATGTGTTTATCAAATACTGCTCCTAAACTATAGTGTTTTTTATTTCTTTTAGTTTTGTCATTCTTTTTATTTTTCTTCAATTCGGACAGCATCTCCACGATGAATTATTCCTCCACGCTCTACAGATGCATATACTCCCACATGCACTTGGTTGTACTTTGCTACAGTACTCAATATACCTAAATCTCGGGGAAGGTCTCCTTGTGGTAGAGTAATCATTACGCATCTAGTACATGGTGCTGTAATGTTAAGTACTACATCTTCACCAATTGTCATCTTTTTTCCAACCCATAAATTCTCAATAAAGTTATTCTTTTTGTTCTCTTCTTTAGAATCTGCTGATTCTATCACTATATTCGGTCTAAATCGTCTAACTTCAAAGCGACCTTCTGGATAAAGTTCACGCAGACGATTGATTGAAGATGTAGTCAGGATATGTATTACAGCAATATCAAAAAATGTTTTCGAAGGCATAGCTTCATCTGTGACCTGATCTCTTCGTGCCAGACCATCAATATTAGGCCAATACTCCTCATAGCTTGGTTCTTCGAAGTCACTGGCTTTCATAAGTGTAACTTCTCTGTTGAAAACTTCCGATAAACGAGAATTGATATCATTACCATCATCCTGATGATCAGAGAAACCGTTACTGCCATCTGGGAAAGTAATCCTGACTGGTCGAATATCATCTACATGATCATTTGGCGAATCTACAAATATAGAACGAAAGTCAAATAACTTTCCCCATTTTCTAGGATTCTTGGCACTAGCCGCCTTACCAGTTTGCTTATCTACCACTGCATATGCACGATCACCTATGAGCCCACGTTCAGTCACTAATGAAGAATTGAGCTCCTCTCCCATCATTGACTTTACTGGGTATCGCCATAATGATACCACTGTTCCTGTGTCAGCCATAGATTGGTGGGTCACAAACGACCCATCATCCTTGTTCTTCATAGCTAATCTTCCTATACATTTTTCTATTTATAGGGTTTATGCAGTAAATGGAGTCATGGCTTCCCTCCCCAAAATCTTCTGTTTGAAAGGTACTCATTGCAGTCCCCAAACGAGCACTTAAGACTTACCGCTTGCCCATTGGCCACCCTGTCATATATTGTTATTCGTACTTACTTACGATCGTACCTCGATAACATTGCTCGTTAACAGCCTTTATAGCTGACCGATCAAATGCATGAGTTGTCTCATCTCATTGATAGCGTCTTTTATCGGCACAAGACTTACCATCAGTTCATCCAAGCCCGTTGCAAGAAGTTCAGTAAACCGCGCAGCCACAATGTCTTCATTTCCCGATATTACCAAATTATCTACAAGTGCATCAGGTACAGTCTGATCGGATGTTGGCTGAAAGCCTGCATTAGAAAACATATTTGCATAGAAAGGTATTTTCGCATAAAAATCAAGTAGCTGATGACCTGCTGACAGTATGGAATTCTTATCCTCGCTTAGTGCCACTAAAATATGTGCCACCATCGGAGGCGCTGATCTTCTAACAGCAGCTGCTGACGTGCGTAGGGCCGGAATTCCAGTACGAAGCAAATATGGAATAGGACATACCCATGATAGGGCTCCATCGGCGATTCGCCCGGCTAATTGAAAAGCCTTCTCACCTAGAGTCGAAATAAGCACTGGAATCTGGGGCGTACGGGGTAAGGTGGCTGTAATGTTATAGAAGTCTCCATGATGATCGACCTTCCCTTCCCAGAGTGCAGCATGCAATATTTCTACATATTCACGCAAATGAGCTAAAGGTGTTCTATGTTGTAAGCCATACATGTCCTCTATGATAAAGCGGTGGCTGGGACCTATTCCAAGGCGCACCCGACTAGGTGCGATGTCATACAGAGCCAGAGCCTG
>DASTUU010000371.1:0-1961 GCA_035759485.1 Nitrososphaeraceae archaeon | reverse complement strand
CCTACCTTTTCTGCAATCAGATAGAATAATCTTCAAACTGTTTGCATGCGAAGAACATTTGAAGAATATAAAAAATATTAAATTGCAACATGGCGATCTCTTATCGAAGGATGCACGAGTAAGGGCTGAGATGGAAATAGATTCATTGATTTCGCAAATGATCGGAACCGTTGATTCTCTACTATTAAGAATAATTGATAGATTTCAATTAACCGGCATTCAAAATGATAGAATAGAAATACCTACGATAATTAGCGGACTGTCAGCGCAGAGTAATGGAATAGAATTGGCAAAGAAATTACAGGACGCAAATCTGCTAGGAGGGTCATATCGGAGGTTCAAGGATTTAAGAAATTATTCATTGAGTGGTTCATTACTTTCGTCAGAAGCTTCTTTGGACGTCATTCCATATTTTGAGCAAACCCTCGCTCAGCTTAAGGAATTCATCAAAAATATCATAACGAATGAACCTAAATTGCAAACGAAAGAATCACAGTAAACACATAATTTCAAATTATTGATATGTGTTCCTTGTTGTGGTAGCTGATGACTTACTACTATTACTAGGTTGATTGTAATCAGATATATTTCCACCAATCAGACCCTGACTTACAGCTTCCATACGTGCTTCTGCTTTAATTTCTGCAGGCATATAATTTCCAGCAAATAAGTAATGGAACGCTTGGTCTCTAAACAATTCATAACTTTTGTTTGGGTTGGTAGTAACATCTCTTACCTGCACGACCTTGCCTGTGGTTTCGTCCTTAACTGCCAGCGTAACCAAATCATTCTGTCTAATATCATACAGTTTTTTCAGGTTGTCAGAATTAAATGGCATTGTGTATACAGGCTCATTGCCGGAAACACTCTGGAATACTTTTTCCAACTGGTTGGTCTTGGAATCGAACTGGGTCTTGAAGTCAAATTTCGTGCGGGTCCATACTTCTGGAATTGATATTGAATGATTAACAGGATCTCCCAGTGAGTTGTAAGCATAAACCCTGCCCTTTGTAAACAGGAATTCTGAACCTTCAGCTCTCCTTAACCGGTAAATCGAGTTTATTACATAACTTGCCCCGGTCCCTTTTATCGACCTGCCATCATCATCCTTTTGCGGATAGAACTCCCCCGTTTTAGGATTGATAACTTCCTCCAGAAAACGCTCGTAACCTGTTTCCTTGACACTCTTCTCTCTTGGGCCAGGTAAATTTTATCTTTCATTTGCATTTGGAAAAGCTATTCATGCGTGCCAGGTAAGATATCATGCAACAAATCCTGTGAATATTAGATATAATCAGTCCAAGTCAGATTCCAATATAGTTAAATCAATTGGAATACAAGGTCCTCAGGATGAACTTACAAAAACAGGCAATTATGCTTACGGCAATACTGTCAATGCTCGGGTCGACATTGATAATGTCCCCCGCTTTGGCCAACCCGAGCTTCGTCGAGACCCCGACAATTGAAAAGAATTCGAACTCTGGCCTTACCGCTAATTTCAATGCGACAGGACTTACAAACCAAGTCACAACAGCAATCTTGTCTTCTTCCGGAGGGGATGCCGGATTAACGTGTGTGGACTTGAGTGGAAAGGGTCCTGCACCCAAATTATTTAGTTTCAATGCACAACAAGGACACGAACTGACTATTCAGCCAGTAAACGGTGAAATCTCAAACTCATCTACAATGGATCCACCACAGCTCCCTTCAGCATCCGAATTCTGTTTTGTCTCTGCATTGAATATAGAGATAGAATCAATAACTTACGAAGATGTTGTATTGCACATAAAGCAGAACGGTGTGGATGTGTTAAGATTTGATTTTGGGAGTGTAGGACCCTAAGATAATATGAGATAAGGTTACGCCCAATATTTTTCCTCCTCATACGAACCCGCAAAATTATGACAATTGGCGCATGTCATGTGAATTGCTATTCCTTAGATTTTGATTTGCTGTTCTTC
>DASTUU010000370.1:0-13271 GCA_035759485.1 Nitrososphaeraceae archaeon | reverse complement strand
AAATAGATTTCTTGTCTGAAACCCCAAGACGGCAAGAATACTATGATGAGACCGGCGGCTATGATAATTAGTGCTATAATTTCTTGAGTGAAATGCCATGCAAACTCACTCATATTTTTTCTACCATGTCAACATAATTGCACATTGCCTTGTATACGAGGCTTCATAATAAAAAGAATAGGAAGATGTGTCATTATTCTTCTTCCTCTTCTCCCCCCTCTCCGTCATCTTCATCTGCTGCTCCTTGATCTGCATCTATCTCTCTTATCGACAAGTCTTTGAATTCAAATTCTGAGTCGTCTACTCTGAATCCCCCTCGAGCGCCTTCATCTATTATATCGTCCGAGTCTCTATCGCAATCGCTACCGTGAGTCTCCCAATCACCATCATCTACATACTCTGTAACTTTCTTCCAACTGTTTTCCTCATCTCCGTCATCAACCCAGAGCTCTAATTTGACCTCGTCATCGTCCAAATCATACGTTACCAACTTGATACCTATCCATCTATCGTCCAGATCGTCTACCACGTTTTCTTCTACTGCAGTCCTGCCTGAATATCCTCCATGATGGAACAACTTTTTCTTAAAATAAGCGTCACCATCCGCACTAAGCATGCCGTAGTAACCAAAGGCACCACATCCACCGTCATCATTGTAGGTAGGACCCTGTCTTGCTATTAATGTGAACTGATCGTTTCCCTCTTGGAGCTTAAAGTAACCTGTCATTTCCACATCCTTCCACTCGTCATCTGGAGAATCCGCATGAATCCTTACTCCGTGTTTCTGTGTGCCTGTCTTTGCATCCAGCTCAAATACACCAGAATCTTTGTCGTGTAACTTTATGTGTTTAGCTGAGGTTATCAAAAAATTGTCGTCATCTTCTGGATCTTTGTTGTTCAGGAACCAGACAGGACCATCATCCGCAGTGGAGTAAAGTTCGTCTATTCCGAATTTATCTGGTGCTGCGAGCACTTCATTTGTCATCATGCTCAGCGACAAGATAGATAAAGTTGCTGCTATTGACGCCAGAAGTAGGTTCTTAGAGAAGTTTAGGTTATTCGCTCTCACTCACATCGAACAGCATGGATGGTAACAAGGATTTTATTCATTGACGAATATTTTTCGGAACCGTACGGTACAACTTAGAGATAAAAGACAACGCAATAATTGATTTCAGAAGTTTCTCTCTTTTTATTCGCCAATCTTTGTCATATCTTGGATAATGACAGTATAGATGACACCCCTATTGGTAATATTGTCAACACATGCATCTCTCAGTATTACTAGAACTCGGTAGTAACCATAAGCACCACATCCACAGCCATAATTATAGGTTGGCCTTATGTTCTGCTACTCCTATATGCTTACCATGAATAGGACTTTGGTAGAATCTAGCAATTGGAAATCTTGTGTATATAGGGAAAACCGCGAGAGTAAGCACGAGACTTTGTTCGGTTGATCACTACTTTCCTTCTGTCAGATAGAAAATTGCGAATAGTCAAACTGACTGGTCAGCTAATTAACTATATACAAATGATCACCTGCTAAAAACCAGCGGTAAATACTTCATGTCAATCGAACGATACACCGCAACGAGGAACAACACGACAACAGGCTATTATTGTTAGAGCATCCAAACTTTTTGCTTGCTCTATGTGTCGCAGGGATAGCTGGTGTCCTGATACAATATTGTCCAAACAAAGGCAACAAAAAGGGAGTAAGATTAAGACTGTATGTGCCCAAAAGTAACAACCCGATACAAAAGTAAGGTAAGTGAAAGGATAATTGAGTCTGCAATAGAATGTTTTGCAAGGACTGGCGTTGACAGAACCAAAATGGATGACATAGCTAATGTGTCAGATGTAAGCAAAGGAACATTGTATTTGTATTTTAAGAGCAAAGAAGATCTATTTTATGGCATTTGCGAAAGCAGCCTGAAGAAAGTAAAAGAGCAACTAAATGGCATGTTGATAACAAAGGAAAATCTAGTTTCTGAAGCGCAAAGGTTCTATGATTACTTTCAAAAAGGAGTCAAACCTTATCATAATCTGGTTTTATTAGAAATGTCAGCGTGGTCTGGTACAATCAGAGCAATATTTGCAGCACTTGGCTAGTTTTACTCATTTCTATATTCATAAATCAATGGATGGGAGGGCTCCGTTCTTAATGCAGTCGGTCCTCTTCCACTTCTTCAATCACTACTTTCCAAATCCGCAATGAGATCGTTCAGCGCTTGAAAGCCAGCCTCCCGATCTTGCCTAAACGTCTCAGCTATTATGGGATTTAATTTTGCGAGCTCATATATTGTCTTCTCATCTTGTTCTTTTAGGAAAAGCAGTTTTAGTGCCTTTTCTCCACCTCCATCTCTTATGACAAGCTCGATTGCGCGCCGAGTGTCAAGTAGATCCATGTTTTGTATCTTCCTCTCCCTTGACTTCGCATAAAGCCACTCTAGGTATCTGACATTAATCATAATTTGCTCCTCAGTTGTGATTGTAACATTGTTGTTATCATTATTATGATCAATCGTCATGTTTATGCTGTTTCTCCTTCTGTGACAGTCGTCGTGTTTTAGGATGAGCTGATGACATTACAGCCGAAACCTCATGGTAAGGCGATATTTCGCAGCCGCCGCTTTTTCTGTAGAGGCAATATGTGCACAGATAGTAATTCCCTCCGTGAATAGTTTGGTCGTTTACGTAGGGATTCATGAGAGTGCTAGCATCCTTCAAAATGAATAAAAAATCTAGGCTGCCGTTGTTCTTGTTATTGTTCATACGTTCTGCGCTCATACTCCTCTCTTGTTGTTTGCCAACAATTTCAAAGACACGCTTATTATTAATAGTCGGTCCTTATAAATATGACTGACCAGTCAGTCATAATTATCAAGTACATTTCAAATTTCTCTTAACCTGTCCTGAATTGTCACCGAATTCAAAAGAGCTTTAAGAAAAGGAGTTCACGAGAGGCAGAAAACCGTTGAAGGAAAACATGATGGAAAGGATCTCTTGGAAATAGGGAAAGAGAGTCTAGAGGTTCAAAGTCAGAAGAGCGGAGGTAGTGGAGACGGTGAGATAGTTTCAATTAATTTGGTAAAGCATAGACATGGCTGACCATTCAGGAAATACTTAAATCAACTGACAATAATTATGTATCAAGTGTGAGATCAATAGAGCTAATAATTTTTGTTTTTGGAATCATTTTTACTAGTATTCATGGGGGAAGAGGAGCACCTCTGCCCCCTCCTGAAGAATTACAGACTACTTCAACGGTTCCTCTAGAAAATCTCTCATTAGCTCCAGGTGACTTCATTATACTGGCCGACTCGACACCAGTTCCAATAGAATCAGCCCATGTAAGTATGAATGTACCATGTCAAGTAGTAGCAGCAGAAGGTAACAACGTTACAACAAGTACTGCTAACGCCACTCTAGGACCATCTTCCGACATCAGGATAATGGCAGGAATAGCACCTGATCTGAAACCTGCGATCCCAGAATATATAGCTGGATTATCACGCCCAGAAATTAGCAAATGTACATATCATGTCCAATTACCACAACTCCCGGACCAGCAAATAACAGATATTGCCATTGTAAACGCCGGTAACCAAACAGTAAAGTTCAGCAGTGGCAACTTTGCAACAATTTCAACATCTACAGGCGGTCCTTTAACTTAAGAAGAGAATATATCTTTCGGTAGATCTTTTTTATTGGAATCAGGTTGCCAATTACTTAATATTCTATGTCATTAAGTGTATTACTAGATTCATGCCGGCTTGATGCAATTTTGAGGTACGCTGCATATATATCAAAGCATCAAGAGGAGTTGTAGTATCAACACATGTATTAACGAAGGAAATATCCAACAGACTTTCCTGAGTATGATGTGTTCTATTTCCAAGTATCGAAAAATAGCTCGGTCATCATATTTCTCTTTACACCTCCAGCAGCATCTTTAAATCAAATGGTCGAGATTGCTGCCACACATATTCGAAATAGTCGAAGCAACATTATTGAAATTGTTCACTTTTGCTGCAGAAATAATTGCTTGTATCAATTTGGTCCTTGGGTCTTGAGTGAGTTATCCAGATACATACAGGACAGTTAATTAACTTCTCACATCATTAAATTAGAACTCTAAGTTTGACACCTCTAAAAGTAATCCCATTTGCATATACCATACACCATCCCAAACATTCTATGTTAGAAACATTAGAATAGCAGTTTATTTATAAATACTCATTAATCTGTCTAGTAATAAAAATTCATGAGTAAAAAAAAGGCTTTGGTAAATCCGGAAGAAATAGATAGCTGTTTAAGATATGTTTCTAATAATGAAATAGCACAGGAACAACTTTTAGAGCTATTTCAAGTAATGCAAATTACTTTAGATGAGCCCACAGTTGAGGATTCCATAAATGGTACAAGAATACGCCTTACTTATGACACAGCTATAAGCAGAAAAAAAGGGGGAATAGATGAAGCAGTTATTAGATTTCAATATATGAAAGAAATCTCGATTGATTATAACAAGGTGCCTATAAACCTCCAAGATAGTACTACTACTACTACTGTCCCTGCTGTCGATGATACCTCTCCTCTTTCTCACAAAAATGATGGTATTGCGGAAGATACAATAATAGAATCATATGATGAATTGGAAAAGGCTGTTCCAAAGCTATATGAAATTCTTGGACATTTGAAAAAGATTTACTTTATGCCAGAAGACTTTTCTAACAGGTTAGTTGTCGATCGTCTACATAAGTTAAGAAACATGTTTAGCAAGGACGAGATACTTTCTTTCCCATCAATCGATCCTAAAGATAAAGCTGGATTAATTCCTATTTGAATTAAGACGGCGACAAAGCAGTGGCAATAATAAAACTGCTATTCTGGAGTCTAGATGGTAAGCAATTATCTGTAATCTTGAAGAGGAGGATGCTAAAATATAGGTTCAAAAAATGATGATTGGTGTAGAGGTCCCATTAGGATTCCTGAAAAATTATGGCAAAGTTGAAATGCGTTGATAGTCACACACGATAAAAACATTGCTGAGAATTATAAAGCAATAGACATCTGTTATATATATTGCCTAATTATCCTAATGATTAGTAAATAATTTAAATCATTAGTCAGTAAACTAGAAACCCTTAGTATTATCTTATATCTTATGGTGCTTCCGTTATCAAGCAGGAACGAATATAGTTGGTACATGGAAGGATTAGAAATTCTTTCTCAACCGTACGAAGGATATTCTCCTGATGAAGCTGCTAGAATCTTAGACATGTGGAACAAATATTCGGATAGGATTCATGAGCTCTTTCATAGAGTAATGCGCGAAGCGAGTAGCTGTCCCAACAAAGAGCTTAGTGATTATGGCAAAAGATTTTATGAATTATCTATCTCAATTTACTCGGGAGCTCTTAAAAAGCATTATGCACGGATAGGAAGAAAAGATCCTTACCGAATCAACTTGCCGCCTCGAAGGTTAACCACTCTAGAATTATACCTACTACTACCAAAAATATATGAGAAAATAGTGTGTCACTTTCATGCCCTTTTGAATGAAACGAATTACGTATTACGTGTATACTGCTGTTATGAGCCGGAATGCCATGTATTTCATACTGGATGTGATCTTTGGTCGTCGTGAAATTCTAAGGCGAATGGGGATCAATTATAGTTATCACCGTTAAGTCTTGGAAGATTCGAGCTCTGATCATGAACGGAGATGTGATAAAAAGAATTCTAATAGGATCTAAGAGTATACGATTTATTGCTTTTGTATCGCTGGCAGGGGCGATATGTGTAATTTGTGGTGGAATTGGTAAGCGTTAACACCAAGCTGGTAACATCTGTCCATCATGCAGAGGTAATGGTAGAATAATTTGTGCACGCTGTAGAGATGAATGGAAGGGACGTAGAAACAAAATTTTCTGAATTTTAGTGGTTTGTGTTAGATGCCAGTTAAGGGCAATGCACTTTGTAAACAAGTATATACAAACACGTAGTAGGTGCGACCTTTTAGAAAGTAGTGGATACACAAGTGTCTATAGAGGCTTGGGCCTTCTATTTGCATCAATATTTCTGTGAGCCGTACCTTATGTTTGATGCTCTGAATTATGAAAGTGAAATCAAGTAAATTTAAGGCACAGAGCCTCTAATAACATTAGAAAGAATCCTCATAACTAACTGGTAGCATTATTGTTCTAATTGACTCCTTCGCAAATGAACAAAGAGCTGTTAAAAAGATGATGTAAGAATCTATGTGAATTCTTATTAATAAGGTTATTATACTCCCTGTCAAAGGATGGTTAGTTATGGGGCGGAGCCTAGAGGAATCTTCAGATAATTTGGAAACCCAAGATTCTTTATCCTTTTTTGATCTATCTTGTGAAGAAATTTCTTTTCTTGATCGCTCCATGAACTGTTGTATTGCCATTGTTGACATGATAAACTCTACGAATATTACAGCTGAGATCTTTGATCGTAGTAAAATTGGAAAATACTACTCACTGTTCATTAATACAATGGCAATCCTGGCAAAGAATTATGGTGCAAAGATAATCAAGAATGCTGGAGATTCTTTGATATTTTACTTTCCTAAGAGCTCGGACTCTAATGAACCAGTTTTCAGTGAAGCCTTTGAATGCTTTACTACAATGATCTTAGCTCGTGGCATTATTAATGCAAAATTGCATTCAGAAAACTTGCCCTCAGTTAACTATAGAATTAGCGCAGATTATGGAAGAGTAGAAGTTGCCGCTTCAACCAGTTCTAAAGGCGAAGATCTGTTCGGTTCCACTATGAATATATGCGCAAAGATAAATTCATTGGCAGAGCCAAATGGATTAGTGATAGGTGGAGATCTTTATCGAATCATTAAATCGTTTTCTTTTATTAAGGGATATGAGTTCAGGGAATTAGAAGGATGTTCCGTTGGTTTTAATCACAGGTATCCCGTGTATCGTGCCTTCATCAAGAATAATGCTTCTGGATTAGATATCAATAGAATCAATCATCTATTTACCTCTAAAAAGATTTTAAAAATAAATGATATTCAAGCCAAACATGAACAATCATCACAGTTGTTGCAGCAGAGCCAACAGAAGCAGCATCAGCAGAAAAAATATTCTGCCAACATCATGGTAGTAGATGACGAACCAGATACACTGCTAACTTATGAGCACTTTTTATCTGATGAAGGACACAATGTAGAAGTATTTACGGATTCTCTAGAGGCGCTAAAACACCTTGTCCAACTACCGCATCCTTCCTCTTACTACAAGCTGGCAATTTTGGACATAAGAATGCCAAGATTAAATGGGCTTCAGCTCTTCTATAAATTAAAAACATTAAGCCCTCAGATCAAGATAATGTTTTGTTCTGCTCTTGAAATAGCAGAAGAATTGACAAGCATATTGCCTGATATGAACTATGGTTATGTCATCAAAAAACCAGTAGAAAGGGAACATTTTGTCAATAAGATCAATTCAGCACTTAACAATAGCGCTGATCATGTTGACAGCTTAAGTGCATAATATAAAATAACAATAGTAAATATTCATTTTGGGAAATCAGATATTGCTGTTCGGTTTGGTTTAGTTTATTAATATTTCACTTAAATGACCTATCAACTCTTGAATCATGCGGTTTCAATTCAGCCGCTATATCATTTGTTCGAGTCCATTATTGAAGCCTAGAACATCTTCCAGAGTTTTTTCATCCTCGCTATTACATGGACATATGTGTAGATCTTTTTTGCATGCACTCTATCTAATTTTCATTAATCTAAATGACATGATAAAAACTGTAAATATTACTCCTGCACTAATCAGAAAAGTAGTCGTTCCGAGCATGTTATAGAGAAGCCCACCCATCAACAGTCCAATGATACTCGCTAGACTTCCGAAACTATTTGCAACGCCTTGAACTGTACCTTGATAGACAAATCCGGCGCGGTTTGAGAGTATCGACATCACAGATGGCCACATGAGACCATTACCTAGTGCAAACAATGCTGCCGCCACATAGACTAAGATAACATCTGATGATACAAGCAAGATGAAATTTGTACCCAATATCACACTGCCAATTATCACTAATTGTTCTTCTGAAAATTTCTTTAATGCCTTGCGCAGAATTGGACCTTGTACCAAAACCATGATACCACTCAATACTGCATAAAATATTCCCATTTGTGTTACTGACCATCCTAAACCATCTACTGCATGAATTGGAAAGGCAGTGTAAAAGATGTTAAATCCAAGGAAAATAAGAAAATATAGAACAAGTAAAAATGAAATATGTTTTAGTCTGAAAACATCTTGAAATTTAAGTCTCTTAGGGTTTGCAGTTTTGTAGCACTCTTTAGGTTCAAACGAAAAGACTCTTCCAACTTGATTTTTTTCTGGAATTTCCATTAGAATCGAACACTTGGTCTCTTTTAAGATGAAGACTATTACCCCCATGACAACTACAGATAGGATCAACGCAGCCAACACAGGGAGTGCTTCTCCATAAACAGTTGCACCTAAAATTCCTGCTATTGCAGGTCCAACAATAAAACCGAGGTTGGAGGATATCGCCATTTTCCCAAAGTTTTTGCTCCTGTTCTCATCAGTAGAAATGTCTGCAACATATGCGTCAGCAACAGAAACATTACCACCAGTAAGTCCATCAATAGCTCTAGCAAGAAATAGTGCCGCTAAGGGAAGAGTTATAGCAAAAACTCCTATTGTCGTGGAGTCAATGTTAAAAAGATTATTATTAACAGGTAAAAATAATGCAACAAGGAAAATTATCCATCCAGCCAATGTTCCCCCATGACTTAAAAGAAGAATTTTTTTTCTTCCGTAAATATCAGACCATCTCCCTAAGATCGGAGCGCCAATGAGTTGAAATGCAGGGTATGTTGCATTGAGCAAACCATAGACTATGGCGTTCCCGCCAAGATCTTTAACTAAAAATACTAGAAATGGCAAAACAATACTGAAACCCAAAGTTCCAACGAAATTAATCAACAATAAAGGAAAAAGTGAGTTCTTCTCTTTGTGTACAATAGTCACACTATCGAGTGTAGTTATAGATCAATGATTTAAGAATTCTTCTTTCTAAATTTCTGTGAATCATGTCTGATAATATTGCATTAAAATGAACGTGCTCGACAATGAAAAGCAGATACGTTCTAAATGAAAGACCTATCAGAAATTTGGTTCTCTTGTGAAATACATGATCGTAAAATTAATCACCATGAGCTTATAGAACACAATTGTTCAGCACTAATGGACGTAGTCGTGAACCGTCAGGTGTGCTCATACTTCTGAAAATTAGCTTTAAAGCGATAAGTGGCGTTTGGCTATGCCTGATAAATGCGATGACGAACGGCACAGGCGATGAGATTGTGGATCTGCCATGACAAACCTGTTTAGATAGCACGAGGTTGCTAAGGATAAGTATGTCTCGACAGCCAATCGACAGCTCTAAACTATCCTCAGCAAATGAGGTATCGTGATGCCGCCTGATAACCGGCTGTAGCTTTCGATTGTTAGCACCATCGTTTGGTAAAATAATCGGCTCTTCTTTAGTAAAAGTTGGTACAATATTGAAAACGAAACAACACCTAGATATTGACCTTGTAATATTTGCTAGTGCGAGCATCGTATAATCATTTGTTACTTTCTGCATTTCAAGGGTCCTATGCCCATATTCAATATGCATCATTCATTCCTTAACTGCTGTTACTTTTTGTTGTCTGATTGCATGCCATAATTCCTTAAATCGACGAAGTCGTTACCACGTACTGTGAATTAGAAGAGATATGTCTGATATCATACCAAACTGGGAAGTCATAATTCACAAGAACGCCAGAACAAGTGATGGTGGGGATGCTGGCAACATAATTGAAGTCGAAGAAGATACCCTTACCCTTGAAAGAGGGCCCACGGCAGAGTATGTGATTCCAAAATCAAAGGTAGAGGGATTTGATGGCTCTGAAGTATCCCTAACTATTTCCTTGAAAGAATTAAATAATCAGTACAGAAAGAAGTAAAAAAAGGACGAGTGTATCAAAGGGGGTCGCGAGTGAGGGTTGACAAATATGTGTATGCTCTTATGTAGGAATTAAAAATTCAGCTCAAGCCCTGTACGTTTCTCAACACTTTCTCTGCACCGTCTTAACCTCTGTAACTTATTTGTCAGACGGATATGTATGCTATTGAGTAAGGCCTATAAAACATCCAAAATGAATTTCCATAATCTTTCACCATTATAAACGGGTAATCAAATTATTTTAGAAGTTGAGCAGAATGTAGCCAAAGTGGAAAGAAGAAGTGTACAAGACAAAAAAGGAAATACATTTGGTAGTAGCTGTGTTGTTAGCAAAAGTCGTGATTTTCTATATAAAGATCCGCAATATTAACACACTCTTAATAAGATATAACGTACTGTAATTATTGAGAAACTGAATTTTGACAATTCCGTAAAGATCGGTTATATTTCTGCAGTAATAGCTGCAGCCTTATTTGGCTCGATTTCTACCATTGCAAAGCCAGCCTTAGTAACCGTTACACCTTTGGTGCTCTCTTTTGCAGTCTATCTTTTAGCAGCCTTAGCTGTTACGCCATTGAAAAAGAAATCTAGGATATCTGAGATAAAAAGAAAAGACTGGCTCCTAATTTTGGCAATGAGTATTACTGGAACAGTAATAGCGCCGGTTCTATTTTTTAGTGGTCTAGCCCAGAGCAAAGCATCTGATACTTCTGTCTTATCCAATGCTGAAATCATATTCACAATATTGCTAGCCATTGTGTTTTTCAGAGAAAAGCTCAAGCCTATAGGGTATCTATCAATTGCATTGGTTATTGTAGGAGTCATCATTATCACTAATAACCTTGAGTTTTCAACCTCTCTTTTGGATATAAAGAGCGAAGGCAACCTTCTTATCCTGGCAGCAATGGTCTTCTGGGGATTGGATAATAACATTTCCAAGATTGCCAGCCAAAGAATAGATATTCCAAGACTGATACAACTAAAATCGGCAATTGGTGGCAGTTGTCTTTTCGCTATTGTACTGCTCTTAGGGATGCCAATTAACATTACTCTAGCAGAGGTACCAAACATAATTCTTCTTGGAGTTGTAGGCTTTGGAATATCACTTATTTTCTTTTTGAACAGTCTCAAGAGAATAGGAACTGTAAGAACTATGGTGATATATTCCACTTCTGCTATCTTCGGTCTTTTCCTTGCATCCATATTTCTGCATGAGTCAATAGGAGTGTATCAGGTAGTAGCTATTACAATGATGCTCGTCGGTATTTTTCTTATTGAACGACAGGACAAGTATGTTGCTGCTAAGCAAATTAATCACTAATGATATCTTGCTATTTCAGCTATCTAAATATTTATTAATCTAATACATGACAGCACGTGACAATTGTGAAAATGCTGTCATTCAACCTCTTAGCTTTCTAGCATGATCTGGATGATGGTACCGTCCTATCTACCTGTACTATGATGAAACGACTACAAATTAGTGGCTGGGAAAGATAAGGAAGATACGCCTACATGAAGCAATTAGCAGCTGAAATGGAGCGCGCTACTATGGCTCCCGACTACGAAGTAGGACTGCAAAGAACTCAAACCGTGAATGAAAATATATAGACTAGGGCCGTCAACTGTATATTCTACAGGTAACTATGGTACTGATAATAATCGTTGCCGCAATACAAAAGGCGTACTTTCATTACCGCATTATTAGGTCGTCCATCCTACATGATAGGAAGCCTTTTGCATGCTCACTAGCGCCAACCCTGGCGTGCAATTTAGCATGTTCGTTTTGCTATACGGCTTCCCCCAGAGCAGCCGCTAAAGGACAGAGGACCCAACAACCCAAACATGAGGAGCTCACTGTTGATGCTTTCAAGGAAATGTGTCTAAAGCTGCACAAGCGTGGAATAAAGCATGCGACCCTAACAGACGGTGAGCCGTTACTGACTGAACAATCTCGTGAAAAGTGCAAGGTAGCCACAGAAATCTTTGACCAAACCTGGATAGTAACAAATGGTACTTTTGGACTCCCAAGGTTCAGAAATACGTTGTATATAGTGAGCCTTGACGGCGATGAGGAAACGCACGACCTTATCAGAGGTAAAGGTGTCTTTGCGAAGATAAAACAAAATATTTCATCTAGTATTTCTGTGGATTGCTATTGCAACACTACACTTAGCAGGCTCAACCATGGCAAACTACAGTCCATTGTTGAAGCAGCAAGAAAACTAGGGGCGAATGGAATCTCCTTTGCTTGGTCAACTCCTATGAGTCCAAAGGATACGTTACATCTGTCGCATGCAGAACGCCAGAAGGATATCGATGAAATACAAAGGCTGAAGCGTCTCTTTTATCGAGACTACATCTTAAACTCGGACGAAGAGCTCGAACTAATGAGAACTAATCAATGGTCCAGTCGTTGCCCTACATGGTTTGTAGAGTCATACGATGCCTATGGCGATCGCAAGCCCACATGCGTTTTTGGCAAAGCAACACCATTCATGTGCGAGAATTGTGGTTGCAACATCTATCCATCGATATTAACTATCCTTGAACGGCGAAAATCTACTTTAATCAGTAAACTTGCTTTCAGCATTAGATAGGCATATACCAAAACTGTTGACCTGTCAGCGACTATCGATGACAGATTTTACCTGCTAAACTATGAAATGAGAGAATTAAGACAGGTAAATAACCTATCCTTGGAATGTGAGAGGCGACCATCTGAGTCACAAGTTTAAAAACTCCGTTAGTTATCATGACAATAAACTTGAACAATTTGCTAATGTTTCTATTTTGAAATAGCTCATTTCAGGCTAACCTGTAAATATATTGGCTATTTGCCCGGTGGAATCATCAGATCAATTCTGTCTTGCATTCCACCGAACCCGCTCTGATATCAGTTCTATTTGGTGGATTATTTCAAAAAATACGTGATAGAGAAGAGAGTAGGCAAGCATTAGTCTGGCAGATACAGAGTAGGAACAGACATCCGCTATGATATTCAGCCCTATCATTAACACCCATCACAATCACTAAATGTTTGATCGTCATCTGCCGTCCCATCATAGTCATCGGCAGGGCCGCTTGCTCCTCTGCCCTGAACTCTGCCCTCTCCACTTCCCTCATCACCATTGTTATTATCATCACTTCCCTCATCACAATTGTTATTATCATCACTTCCCTCATCACCATTGTTATTATCATCACTTCCCTCATCA
>DASTUU010000369.1:0-1146 GCA_035759485.1 Nitrososphaeraceae archaeon | reverse complement strand
AGACAAGCTTTCAAGGAAGCTTATGAAGAAACAGGCTTAACACACAAAAATATCAAGGTCCTGAATGAAGGCAAACCTTTGGAAGCAATTGATAATCCGCCTGATAATGTTACGTGGGTTGTACATCCATTTTATTTTCGTGCCAATACCGATGAAATTATTTTGGATTGGGAACACGACCAGTACAAATGGATAAAGCCTGCTGAAATAGAAAATTACGATACCGTTCCAAGACTAAAGGAGGCTTTAGATAGAGTAGCTCCTAATAGTGAGTCAACGATTAATCATAATATCAACGCTAACAATAGGAACTGCAAGAAAGGACAATCTGGTTAATCAATCAGGCGCAACTAAGCATATTGACTACCTACCCTATCTACCCTATCTACTTATCCCCTTATCATTATCTTTATCGCTATCTGTATCTCTACCCCCTATCCCTATCCCTATAAAGCTACAATAAAAGGGTGTATGTACGAATGAATCAACGAATCCATGAATGATAAGTAGATAGTCGTATAGTGGTAAATACTGGAAGAAGCAGCCAGAGAGAAAGAGAAAAGGAGGTTATTTTTTATGTTTAACCGTCACTAGTACTCAGATAGTTATTTTGAACCGCCTCAAAAGAGTAAGTTACAAGCACTCGTTGTTTTGTTATCTTCTACCACAAAATTAGACCAAGAAAATCATCGCGCCTTGTAGACTGAAGATGACAATAGCAGCTACTTTTATATCTAAGCAGGAGACTTACCTCATATTGGTAACACAGGCATATTGTGTAAAATGCAAGTCAAAGAGGGATATGAAAAATGAGAAACAGGTAACAATGAAAAATGGAAGGCAAGCCCTAGCTGGAGCTTGTTCGGTATGCGGAACAAAGATGTTTAAGATAGGTGGTAGTAAAGGTGGAGATTCTATTGCAGCCAAACAACGTCTAAAGGTAAAAGCAGCAAGCAAGAAACCAGCTGGTAGAACTACAAAGGCAAGGAAGTCAAAAACAAAAGCTAAAAAGTGAGATTGGAAGTAAAAAGAGATAGGTATATCTGTTAAATATTTTATCTGTCATTTATTACAATATGACGTCTACTTCAACAGAATTAACAAACACAGCCTATGACATTTTAAAAGTCTTGGGTAAAGATGCAG
>DASTUU010000368.1:0-11963 GCA_035759485.1 Nitrososphaeraceae archaeon | reverse complement strand
TTGAAATCCCATCAAGAATCCTGCTGGAAATAGTAGTCCAAATGTAAGTGCAATCCTGTACGGCAATTCCATACTTAGTGTAGAAGCGATTATTTCCTGCAAATAAAGAAAATACAATATAATAATACCCGCAAGAAGTGGGATGGAGACTAGTACGCTCCTATGCGATCTTCTTGTACTAAAAAGTTTCCCAGAAATATACGATCCAATTCCACTAGACAAAAGAATGGAGAACAATATTACAGTCAGAGCCATTATTGGAGTTCCAAGCAACAATAGAAACCGTTGAATAAATGTTACTTCCAAAATCATAAACCCTAGGCCGATGAAGATGGCAAATAGAATATGAAATTTTGAACTAAAATCGAACTGTATTTTTGTCTTTTTAGCATGATAAATCAGCAATATAGACAGAAATCCGGAAATGACAACAACCGTCGCAAGCAATATTATCATCTGTTTTGGAATCTGTTCCCTTGCAAAATAAAATGGGGAATTATCCGTTGGAATTGTCGGATTAGCTACAGCAGTTGTAGAGAAGTATTCCTTGTATGCGGTATTGTCATTACTGAATAGTTTGCTAAATGGAGCCGATACATAGCTATCAGTCAACATAGATATTTCTGCATGGTTTCTTTCTGCTGCCTCCTTTACCAAGGTGATCTGTCTGTCGTCAAATGGAGTTGATTTTACCATCACCAATACAGGATAATACTTTTCATTATCACTTGAACGTCCAAAATATAGCCCGGGTCGATCCTCAACCACCATCACCTGCCTTGCAACAGACTCTCTACTCTCTCCTGTCTCCTTTACGAGAGAATCTGCTATCAAGGGCATTAGTCTTGGAAGCTCAAAATTCCAACGAGTCATTACAAGCATTCCTCCATTCTCTTTATCCAAATGACTCAGATATTGCTGAAATGCTTCGACTGTATAGAGATAATTTTCAGAGAGAGCATATCCTCCTGCAAGTTGTGCAGCCCAAGAGTCTACAAGTTTTAGCACTATGATATCGAATTTTTCATCAGTAGAACTGATAAATCTTCTACCATCATCAATAAGTAAGTCGACTTTGTTGTTGTTGTTGTTCTTCTCATTATTATAGATATTTCCAGTCAGATTACCAAAACTTTTTACCGCAGATACTACAAGAGGATTTAATTCTATTGCAGTTATATTATTTGCGCCACCTGAGAGCGCGACCAAGATATCCTCGCCGCCTCCGCTGCCTATAATTAGCGAACTGTTTGCATTTATCATAGTATAAGGCAAATAGTCCATGTATTTTTGTATCCAAGCGAGATCACTTTGGGAGCCATTCCATCGAAATATTGGCGTGGCCGCATCAGCATCGATAATTATTGAAGCCAGTTCTCGGTCTGAATCTCTATCTGTGTCAGTAGTGACAGTAGCAACGTTGTTATTGTTGTCGTTGCTGACTCTGCTAAAAACACTATTATCTTCTTGTTTGATTATTTTATGGCTAACGTCAACTCTGGAAAAAGAATTCCACTCTTCTGATAGATGCTCAAACTCTAATGGATGGCTTATTTGATAATACAAACCCTTGCTTACTCCGGGCTTTATCTCAAAAATATCTATGCTTGAGACGCTATTGACAATTAGCAGCATCACCAGTCCTGCTAGGGTGATGGCAGCGAAAAGACTCAGCCTATTGCTTGGTTCTACCTTGACTTCTTTTGCTATTGCAGTATGGGGCTGAGCATGATAATGTAACTTTTCTACTTTTTTATCCCTTGCATTTCTCGAGAGTACAAAATAATAGCTGCAAGCTGAGGCTCCAACAACGGATACTGACGTCAATAGCAGAACAGATCCAGCACCAAATGACTGCATTACTGGATCTAAAATAATTGTAGCTGACGCGGCTCCGATCAAGTCTGCGAAATATAGTTTACTTATTCTTTCAGACATTGCTAAGAATATTAGTGCCATACATGCTCCTGCAAAAAAGAAAGGGACAGAAGATACGATGTAAAAAATATAGAGATATGAAGTATCACTTGGTATGTATCCAATTAAGAAGATAAAAATAGGAACCGAAATTCCATACGCAATTGCAAATTCAACTATTCTGTATGCATAAGTAAACTGGGACTCAGTTGTTGATTGCTTTTTTTGCGTTTTGATTTTGCCTCTTTGGATATGTATCACGAAGGATCCAATTCCAAGTCCAAAAAAAGCTATAGAAATTGCCATAAAGGCATAATCATACCACAAGACGATCGAGAAGATTCTTGTTAGCGCAAGTTCAAACAGTATTATGCTAAGAGATAAGAAAAACAAAACAACCATAAGGAAAATGAAAAACCATTTTGAAGTCATTGTTTACTTCTTCAATAAGCAAAGTAGATATTCAACATATACGTTTCTGAATATTTTATAAGTTTGATATTCCTCTGAGTTTCTTTGTCGCAGTTACAAGTATATTTGCTTGTATTAGGTACCCTGCATTTAAGCGTAGAATTTTTTTTGGAAATGTTATATGCATATATTCTGCCCTCACCCAGAAAAGATGCATTTCAAACCAACTCGATTTAAATCGTCTTATTATTTCCAACCTCTGCATTAGAAGTTGAAAGTGAGGACTTGACCATGCTCGTTTTCATGGAGTGCTAGATGATTTTTCAAGCATCAATCCTAGAAAACATTAACTAACTTGTTGAATGTTATTTTACCCATTGTGAATATGGGCAGTAGCGATACCCATTCATGGGACGCCCAAACATATGACAAGGTTTCGACCAGAGTGCAGCTGCGATGGGGTCGAAAGCTTCTTGATAAAAGAAAATGGAATGGTAATGAGATAGTCATGGATGCTGGTGCAGGCTCTGGTAACCTTACCAGGATTTTGGCCGATAAGGTGCCTAACGGACAGATTTATGCAGTTGATTCCGATCTTAGCATGATTGAGCAGGCAAAGATCAACTTATCAGATTGCAGCAATGTACAGATCATTCATTCAAGTATGGATGATGTAAAACTTCAAACAAAAGTCGACTTAATATTTTCTAATGCTGCTCTTCACTGGATTTTAGATCAGCACAAGATTCTTTCATATTTCTGGCAATTGCTGAAACCAAACGGCGAACTTTTGATAGAATGCGGCGGCCATGGAAATCTAGAGAAAATATTATCCTTAATTTTCAAGATAATGCAGAGCGATCAATTCAAAGCATATTTTGCTGGTTGGAAACAGCCGTGGTTTTTCCCAAGGCCAGAATCTACTAAAAGTTTGCTACGGGATATAGGATTTAGAGACATCCAGGTATATTTATCAGATGAAACTATGGTCTATCCTGATCTTGAGAGCTTTATGCTATTTGTAAAGACGGTGATAATGAAGCCCTTCGCTGATCATCTTGGAAATTCCAAAAAGGATCAATTTTTTGAAGCATTTCTAAACGAAATCAAACTACACTCCAAAAATGACTGGGTATTGGATTACGTACGTTTAGATATTTCTGCCAGAAAATGATAAGTGAACGGTTACGAGAAGTGCTTGCTGATCTAACTTCAGAATAGCGTTATTACTTGTTCATGCGATGGAATCAGTAACGGTGTTGGAACAATCTAGCGAAAGTGGAGGACGCACGTAAGATTACTAGCTGTAGTGCATTACATATATATCGGCCACCGAAGCTGTTTTTACTCTAACTTTCTTCCAATCAATAGGCCATCCGATTTAGAAGGAGCCTGTTGCAGAATCGGTACAATGTTTTTAAATTTTATATGCCTTACAACGCGTATGAGAATTCAATCATGAGGTTGGTAGTGTGATAAAAAACATTCAGAAATCGGATGGCGTTCTCGGCATTCATCATATTACTGCCATAGCTAGAAACCCTCAACGTAACATTGACTTTTACACAGGTCTTCTAGGGCTGAGGCTGGTTAAATTGACAGTCAATTTCGATGATCCTGCAACATATCACCTCTACTATGGCGATTCAATTGGGCATCCTGGCACTATTCTGACATTCTTCCCCTGGTCTGAGGCACCTAAGGGGCATCGAGGAACAGGACAGGTTACATCGATCTCCTTTCTAATTTCAAGCGGTTCGATGGGCTACTGGGTTGATAGGCTAAAGCGTAATGACGTTTCATTTGTAGGGCCTTCAAAACGCTTTAGCGATGAGTTTGTTTCATTTTACGATCCTGATGGATTAATGCTTGAGCTTATTTCTTCTCCTTCAACTGAGTTTCGAGGACAAGGACAAGAACAACAAAAACAAGAACCAGACGACATATGGAAACAAAGCACAGTTACTAAAGAGCATGCCATCAGAGGATTCCACTCTGCCACCTTATCTGAAGAAGGATACGAGCGTACTGCTTCTCTTTTGGCTGATACCATGGGATTCAAACTTTTGGCCAAAGACAACAAGGAGGGCAGATTCCGATTTGGAATAGTAGACAAGAACGGCAATCGAGAACGGGGGGCATCGTCATCATCAATGGGCTCAATAGTCGACTTAGTATGTCAGCCTGACATGCCCAGAGGGTATGTAGGAATAGGCACAGTTCATCATATAGCGTGGCGCGCAGCCAGTGACAAGCATCAGATAGATTTGCGTCACAGACTTGCAAATGAAGCACATCTTAATCCGACTCCTGTGCTTGACCGGATCTACTTTCATTCTGTCTATTTCCGAGAACCTGGCGGCATACTATTTGAAATTGCCACAGATCCTCCGGGATTCACGATAGACGAACGACCAGAAGATCTCGGAACACAACTAAAACTGCCAGAGTGGCTTGAGCCTGTGCGAGAGAAAATAAAGCGAGTATTACCCCCAGTAAATCTTCCTGGAAAGACGATAGAACAATAGTGGAGTATGTGTGTGGATTGACTTCATCGCCCCCGTCATCCAACAAAGCCCAGTTGCTAGGTTTTACCCATCGCTTTATTCCCTCTAAAATTGGGAATGTCAAAGCAGAAAAAGTAACCCTCCTTCTCTTACACGGAACTGGTGGAAATGAGGACGATCTTCTACCATTAGGAAGAGAGCTTGATCCTAATGCTTCGTTACTGAGCCCTCGAGGCAAGATACTGGAAGGAGGCATGATGCCTCGCTTCTTTCGCAGGGTTGCCGAAGGTGTCTTTGATATCGACGATCTCAAGTTTCGCACTGATGAGCTTGCCGACTTTGTCAAGAAAGCTTCAAGTGTCTATCGTTTTGATGCACGCAAAGTCATTGCAGTAGGCTATTCCAACGGTGCGAACATAGCAGCCAGCATGCTCTTGCTCAGGCCACAAGCTTTGTCAGACGCAATACTCTTCCGTGCCATGGTGCCTCTTGTTCCAGACAAAATTCCTGACCTGTCGTACAAGGGCATTTTCATGTCATCTGGATTAAGAGATCCTATAGCTACAAAATTGGAAGCAGAAAAACTTGCGAGCCTGTTTGAGCAAGCTAATGCTAGTGTGGCCTTGAAATGGCAAGACAGTGGCCACGAACTAACACAACATGACATTCAAGCAGCTAAACAATGGCTGCGTATGTTGAAGCAGCGACATTAGATCAATGGAAAGATTCTGTAAAAGCTATTGTGATATATATGAGATTATATCATTTAGAATGATAATAATCCTGACACAGCATAATCAGTTCTTTCGGGCATTTTTTCAAATAAAGGCTTTGCGCTTTCAACTAGGTTGGCTAGGGCCTTGTTCTGGGGCGAATAGAATTTATCCAGTTCCTCTTTTGTATCCCAGAAGGTCAAAACGATTGATTCTTGCTGGTCGCTCATACTATCAAGTATCAGATGACCTCTCATTTCTTTTCCCGCGTGATCTTTTTTTATGCTGTTAAAAAACTCATTGAACATTCTTGTGCCCTTGTCTCTATCTTTGGGAGACTTGAAACTGATCTTGTTATGCTTGACATATTTGATGCTGTTTGACATATAGTGCTCTACTAGATATACATGTAAGCTGATGCGATTCTTAAGCATTAAGTGCTCCCCATCAGTAAGGCAACGGCATAGAGAGGAATTAATCATATATGGTGTCTTGGTCTTCAAGAAATTATGGTCATGACTTTACACCAACAACCCTCATAGTATTGCAAGATCCTGAATAACCTCAGTTGCGACGATCTCGTCCAAGGCTTCTGCTATAACTCATCATTAATTGATTGTGTATGATCCATATTATATTATATGCCTATGTATTCTTCATGTTCACAACATGTATGTATATGCAATTTGCCAGCCATTGAAGCATTGCATTATTGATATTATGGGCGCGTAGTAATATGCCAACAGTCTGGTCACTTTTAGTGTTGCGAGAGCATTTTTGCTGGCGGTTCAGGATTGCCGAATTCTTGGGAGAATGCTGAATATAGAGGGATTGTCTGCCCATGTTTTATTGGGTATTTTCCCAGAGGTTTTATCATCAGCCTGTACTCATCTTTTAATGCAATCAGCGACTCGGCCATACTGCCTGATAGCAAGATATGCATGTTATCGCCTATATCCATAACACGACGGGCAAGTATGATTCCAGGCCCCCATACATTCTGGTTGCCATTCATGTCATTCACAATGAAAATATGCCCTGAACTTAAACCTATGCGTACTCCTAGCATATCTTCATTATTATTATTTTTGCCACGGTTGTATTTATGAAGCTTTGAATGAAGCTGTACAGCCAGATGAAGAGGAGATTCGGGATGCATAAAGAATCCTATTGCCATGCCATCGCCAGTTGGCAGCACAATCTTTTTCTCCTTTGCCTTCGAAAATGCATCACATGATCCAATAAGTTTATTGAGAATTTCGATCTTGTCTATCTGTTTCTTTACAGACAGTGAAGGATTAGATAGACCTACTATGTCTATGAAGAAGAAGTTTACATTTACAACCTGTGATGGCAAACCTGTGTCAGAAATGCTGGAGCCGTAAAGGACCGCAAGCTTTCTGTATGTTTCCATACACATCATGCTGTCAAATGCAAATTCAGAATCCATTATTGGTGTTCCTAAAATTGGTTTTCCACACATTGTGCAACTTAATGAAATCGTTGATTGGTCTCCAAAAGCAAGGCTGCCATCATCTTTAATGTTGAATTGAATCCATGCTGGCTTGTGATGTATGCCATTTATCGAATTCATTCTAATGCTTCTTGATAGGGATTCATCCTTTCCTTCTTCAACCCTCATCTCCAAAATCCCATCTAACATAGAGCCTACCGAGTCAGTCAAGGAACTATGTGATGCAAGGCTGGTAGTCAATGTAAAGATTCCAGCTGCTTCAAACTCCTTCAGAAGCAAAGAAAGTTCACCAACGAACTTCAAAACAGCGCCCTCACCAAAGAGCACAAAAAGCTGTGTTAGAGAATCTACTACTATGCGTATTGACTTGCTCTTAGAGGAAGTAGTGGTGGTGGAGGGGGAGGAGGACATGGAGGATGGCGAGGACAAGTTAGAAAAAGTGGATGAATTATTTTCATTTTCATCATCATTTTCTAAGCTCTGATGATGGTCATGATCGCTATTTTGGTCAGTTTCCATTTTTTGCTTGACTAGAATTTCACGAATTTCACTTAGTGTCAGATTGAGCTTGTCTAACTCCTCATCACTAATGCTATTATTATTTTTGTTGCTATTGTCGGAGGTAATTTGCATATAAGGGTTTATGAATTTTGAATTCTTCTCCAGCGCTCCGACATCTAACATTGGGAACAAGGATCTAAACTTCTTTTCATTCAAACTTGGGCTGATGTATATACAGTAATCTGTGTGATGTATTCCATCAATAAAAAACTGTCTGCAGTACATTGTTTTTCCTGTACCTGCTAATCCCACAAGTAAGAATAGACTAGGGGGAATGCTACTTTTGCCAGTCAGTTCGAAAATTCCCGGAATTTGAACCGTCATATCGTTGACGTTGTCCTTTGATTCTATCCTGGCGGTCTTGCTAATTCTATTATTATTATTATTACTTTGATTATTCTCAATATTCATCTCGATGCAATCACTTCGCTTGTAATTGGCTTTCCTGAGCGAGGCTCTCTATTTTATTTGAGAAAAGATGTTGAGGAAATCTTATGACTGTCAGGTATTCCTTTTTACTGAATTGAATGTCACAATAGCATGGCATAGCTGAAATTACATTGATCCCTGTTTCACGGGATAGAGAATCAATACTGCTTTCCTGTTCCTGCTCCTCTTGTTGCACAACAATAGCTGAAGTTGACAATGTGCCACCCGTATTACTACTACCACTAGTTGAATGTTCCATCGCCTGTACTGACGAATGTGGAACACAATAACCTGCCACTTTGTTTAATATCAAATAAGGTTTTGCACCGAATTTCGTAAATGAAGAATATATTTCTCCAACCATCTTTTTTGTTCCTGCAATATCTAGGTCGCCGGACTTTAGCGTAAGAAATAGTATATCCGCTATAGCAAGAGCGTTTATGGACCAATACCTGATACCAGGGCTAGTGTCAATGATGACATAATCGGCTTTGAGGTCTGAAAACAGTTGCTCGCGCATGACTATGAATCTGCGAAGAAATTGCACCTTCTCCTGTTTTCCTCCTTCAAGCTTGTATATTTCCTCTTTTTTTGGATTGCTGAAGCCAAGCCATAGCTTACCATTAGTAGAAGTATTAACTGAAGAGTCGTTGAAATTAGCGTCAGTACTCCCTGCAACAACTGAGGTAAGATCAACGATTACGTCTTTCAGTTCAGTATCTCCAGTAAGAAAATCGTTGATCCACCTATCTGGCTCAATTTCAAAATACGACTGAAGACTAGGGGCATAAACGTCTAAATCCAGAAGAAAAACACGAAATCCTCTTCTGGTCAAAAGAGCAGCATAGTTAGCTGCTAGAGTGGTCTTGCCAGTTCCTCCCTTATAAGAATGAAAAACGAAGGTTTTAGGCATATATTAGTAATGCTCCTTTGTTTAACAGTCTTGAACATTAATAGTATTTAGATTTTCTGCTATAGGTAACTAGCAACTATTCGTAGGTAATTCTAAAGAAAAATCACAACCTAGGAGGTGCTAATCCCATTGCAAATTTATCTGTGAAGTTACATTTGCCTTCTATTACAGCTTTCAGAAAGTTACTAGCCAGGTTTTCGCCCGAAAAAAGCAAATTAATCAAATAATACCAGTATATGAAACAGGACTGAAATATACCTGAGATTCTCTTACTATCCGTTTCTAATCTACCCACATATCTGTGTGTACAAAAGTACCAGTATTTGTGTCAAATCGACTGGTCATGCCATAGCCAGCCTTTCCACCCGGGAACTCATATGAAAAATATACAGTGGTAAAAAGCTGCCCATTTCCCTCCTTTACTTTTTGCATAAGGGAAGAATCAAGAAAGAGCCAGTAGCGCTTCTCCATATTAGGTAGGAGAGGCCCAAGAGTAAACTTGACGATCTTGCCGCTAGGATGTGATGATGTTGATATCAGAATTTGTCTATTTGAAGGCATTTCATTTCCATCAGTAGACATGGCTTCAACATTTGTAGCAGCTATCTCACCGAAATTCTTTATCGCAATAGCATATTGTTCTTTTCCATCTATCGAATGCATAAACTCTATGCCAGTTGAAGGCCCTATCCAGGGTCTAAACCTCTGTTTTACCTCTACTCTGCTAAGCTTGGCCACTTCAGCGAAATCTTTTACAGTTTTATAAAGTAGAATGACGATTAGGGATTCAACAATTAATGTGGCTAGGGAAATCCAAACCCCGAACCCAAAGTCACCTTCTCCTAGTAACGCATCTACCATTAAGTTTACTGATTTAGTTTTAATTTAATACTTTTCTGTGCAAAGTTGATCATCATGCCAATCTACCAATTTTTACGATCTATTGTTCAAGGTTATTTGAATGTGTACCTCAAAAGAGATTATTACACTCTTTATGGAAGAGAAGGCATATGATATGATTTACCCTTGTTCTAGATAGTGTGATGATATGATGGCACAATGGCTCTTTTGGATAGACATGCCGAAAATATTATTGGTTTTATACTTGTGCGTAATTGCTTCTTTTGGAACTTATATATGTATATATATATAAAATAACATGTTCAATTATTCAATGCCGCGGTCCAAAAATAAAAAGAATCATGATCATGATAATAACGCTATTGTAGATATTGACGGTGGATCAAATAAATCACTTGCAAGGGGAGCAAAACTCTTGATTGTCGACGACGAACTCGATGTGATGTCATCATTTAAAAAGGGTCTAGAAATGCAAGGATACACGGTTGATGGATACACTGACTCTGAGCTGGCATTGGCCAACTTTAGACCCAACTCATATCATCTCTTGATACTTGATATTAACATGCCAAAGTTAGATGGTTTCAAGTTGTTTCAAGAGCTCGAAAAAAAAGATCCGAAAGTCAGAGTGTGCTTTGTTACAGCATACGAGACATACTTTGAAGCATTCAAAGAAATATTTCCGGATTTAGATATTGGATATTTTGTTAAAAAACCAATCTCACTGAAAGACCTAGGAAAGAAGGTAGAACTCTTTCTCTCAAAGGTAAGAGTCACGTAGTGAAAGAGAGAAGGGGGAAGGCAATAGATTGTAATTTCAAAATAATTGTTAATTGAGTAATTGATATTTTTTCTCTCAAAGCAATAAGGGTGTCTCTCTATTTCGTTTCCACAACTATAGCATTGAAGGCTCTCAGTATCCGAGGAATCATATGTCCAAGATGGACCATATCAACGTAAGCTGAAATAGTAATAAAAATAATCTATAGCAATATCATAACCTCTTAAAGGCTACTGTTCAGTAAATCTTTTCAAAGCAAAGAAACTACTAATATTACTACATATTCTTTCTATCGTTATGCATTTTTATTCCTTGTTGTTACTACTACCATTATCGTTTATCCTTTAGCTCATTCATTACTATTTCCATGTAGTCCTTCATATCATCCTCTGACATCGAGGACTCAACTCCAGTTTCTTCTTCCATGCTATCTGAGGCTATTTTTGCGGTCTTTAGAACTCGAGTCTGCAATTCACCCTCCATTTGAGCTGTTCCCATGCTGTCGAGGAACTTTGACTGCTCCATTACAGATCGTCTAATTGACTGACGTAGGACTAAATCTTGGGATACAGTAATTGCAGATGAATACAGACCGACGTATATTAAATAACACGATAACCCAGTAAAGGAGACAGATGCAAGTCCAAAGGGAGGATATGCAGCCTGAGAAGCCATTGCACTCCCGGCAACATAGAAGAGAAGAAAACCATATGCAGCAATTATCATGTATTCTCTCAGAGCGCTACCCTTTTGAAGAGTCCTTGCTATTGATAGAAATGCAGCGCCAAAGATAATACCACTAAGAACAGCGGCAATTGAAAAGATTAGAATATTATTCATTACCTCGACGTCACTCTCTCCTGTTGGCGTAAGATATCCAAGAACGAAAAGCGGATAATTTATCAGATAGTATACCATTGCAGCGCCCATAATGGCATAGAACTTGATTTTTCCTATCCTTTGAATATATGGACGCAGCAGCATAACTGTGCCAATCCATGTTAGAACATAAGCAACAGCAGCTGTTATTTGATACACCGCATTAATCTGCTGCTGCTGAGATTCTGGGTCAAATTCTGGGAAGGATGCCACATCTGCAGAGGTTACAACCTCCAGTTGTTCTTGCAGGATAAGAAGATAATTAGCTAGACCTGTCACGCCATTTACTACATAAGCAATCATAGATAGAGCAAGTATTAACACCATAACATTTCTCTTGGATACTGTGACATTTCTTCTAGATGAAATGAACCATGAGAGAAATGCTCTAGCCAATAGAGCTAATGTTATGATCCAAACCCCATAGCTAATAGAGAGAGCAACAGCAATGGTGACGGTGTTGTATTGTGATGTTATAAGTATCTGGGCGATAACAAATGCAATATTCGCTATCAGA
>DASTUU010000367.1:0-4956 GCA_035759485.1 Nitrososphaeraceae archaeon | reverse complement strand
AGCCAATAGAAGAAAATAATGCGGATACTGTGCAGCCATCCAAAGACAATATGGAAATGATGACGCTGATGGAGAAAGATATTGTGCACTGAAAGCATGGGACTAGGATATTGGTAAAGGTAACTAGTATTAGTTTAGTTTAGTTTAGGCTGCCGAAATAAAATTGGAGCCGGGTAAAAAAAGTAAAAAAGTTTAGCTAATAACTACTGGTCTCAGGGAGGCGTTACGGTACATTCACCCGGGCCGCTGTGGCAGTCGCGTATTAATCGACTGGCTTGTTGATGTGTTATATCTCTAGGAGTTTATCCCGGACTCCTGGGCTATCTCTTACATTATTTCCGGGGTGTTGAATCCTAATAACTAAATAATGAACCAAAGGTAAATTACTATTGATAAGTTACATTTTTTAGTGTATTGTATCTCTTCTTTCTCTAATGAAAAGACATATCACAATGGTTACAACAACAGCAATGTTCTTGTTAGCAGCAATCTCTTTCAATTCCATGGCGGCATACGCGCAGGGTGGAGCCAATATGACAGGTGGAGCCAATGTGACAGGGATGAAAAGCACTACAATACATGTAGTGCCAGAGCATGAAAGCCTACAACAAATAAGAGATGAGATAAGGTCAAATCACCCACTGCTTGCAGCTATAGCTGACAAGATACAAACTATGGATGAACGTGAAACTCTAAAGTATACTCTAGGTGTGGAAATTGTTGCTGATATGTTAAAAGCGCATGCTGCGCAACTAATAATAAATCGAACAGCGGGCAGTCAATCTATTATGCCGTGAGACTATAAGAAACGATCGAATTAGGTAGAGCAGGATAACCCTAAATTTCTTTTTTATTCATAATCATACAAGATATCGGCACGGTGGCACATGTTTCGCCATTTTGATTGTCTCTTGTCAATATAGCAATTTTTAGGGAAGAAAGAGGACCGCGATAAGACGGATCTTCCCAGGTTCTCCAAGTTTTCTTATTCTTTCTCACATAACTATGCAGGAAGAAATATCCCCATAGTTTTTTATCTAATCATAATATTGGAACTTCTAGTAACCCAGTGCGAAGAACTCCCGATATATGATCAAACACATACCTATCATGAAGTTATATGAACAAGAACACGATCTTAGCAATTGCCTTACTGATAGCCGGTACGCTGTTAACTACAACATCACTAACAACAATGTTACCAGCTGTATATGCAGGAGGAGATGATGATGGAAACAAGAATAAGGCAGAAGATGATTCAGCAGCTGCAATAGCTGACTGTGATGATAACGAGGTCGAACAAGCTGGATTTGACTGTTTTGGAATAGCAGTCAACGATATTGACGTAGACCTAGGAGGAGATATGGTACTCGGATTCGTCGATGGTATACCGTCAGTATACCCCAGAAACTAGAATAAACCAAAGCCTTATTCCCTTGGGGAACAGCGCAGGGGAACATGAGAGATAATAGCTAAGGCTTCAAAACTATCATGTTATCATGTTCGATAGCATAGTAATTTATCACTTTTTGCAGCCTTATAGCCAAAGAAATGTTAGAATTAGTCTATTGGATAGTCACTCGCATACCAACCAGTTTCACTCCTTGTATTACACATGTCGACGCCTTCTTGCGTTGTCGTTATCTCGGCTGGGTTAACAGCGCGTCTTACAAAACCTTTATCGACTAAGGAATCTGTTAAGTTGCAGCCTGTATTATTTAACCTTAAACTAAATTTACTGAAATCTCGGAGATTTTGAAAGAGAAAACTACTAGGCTGATAACATCTATCCAATCCTGTAATAGTAGCATTTTATTGTATATCCTAAGTCCTTAAGTTCATTACCTAAAGCCCATGATTAGCTTTTTTTATCATATTTGTACACATATATATTATGGAAAAAAGAGAAGGAGACGAACACCTGCATCATCCACTATGTGAGATTTGCCAAAAGGAATTTAAAGATACGCATGAATTAAGTATACACATAGATCAGGTACATAGAGCAAAGACACAACAATAGGAACTTCGCAATAGTACAATGAAGCTAATATATTCTTGCTTCTACCTCATTTTATTAATTTTGTTCTCCATTTTAATCTCTTATACCAAAATTATTTAAGTAGCTTACAAGGTAATACATGCAGCCGTATCTGTCACTTTACCGTATATGCAAGAACCCCATATACTCGGCGGTTCGGTGGTATGCAATACACCAGTGTATGTAGTCCACTCGATAAACCGACTGAATTTTAGGATCTGTGACAAGAAGAGAACATACAAGAAACAATTAGGACACAGAAGAAGCTGATACTGTCAGGTTTTCAAATTTTACAGGATATCAAATTTGTAAAAACCAAAACAAGGGTGTTATTAATGTCTCCATTTGATATCACAGGGGATTCTGTGTTTTCTACACAATCGAAGAGTTACGAAATAGATGGGTTTATTCAAAAAATCTGTGTCAATTAAAAAGTTGAATAGTATTATCATTGGCATGTATACTATGCCAACATAATTTTCCTACATTGTCAATCAACCAATTCTTTTGCCATTTGGTAACAAGCAAGCGAGCAAGAGAGAAATCAGATGGAAAATCCTAGCTGCTATTTTGGAGCCTCAATATGGTATGTCAACAAACAAATTTATTTAGCCATCATTGGTTATGAGATGTATTACGTACCCTATAAAACCATAGTTGACTATTCCCATGATGAGTACTCAACTGTATCAGCCTCATTCCGGTAATCTTTTTTATCTTGTATAGTGCCTTTGTATCGGCGTGGAAGTCATTCGTATTGAATATTAGAAAGTCCTTGCTTCCGTCTGCAATATATTCAAAGCCGCAATCTTTTGTACAATCTAAAATGTCCCATATCCATTCTTCACATTCATCTATTGGGAGTAATGTCGGTTTCAACGCTGTGCTCAACTCTTTTTCTCACTTCAGCTTTACAGTAGAAAGCTGCACTCAAAGCCTTATTAAGATGATATAATATTCTTTCGTACAACATTTATCATATATTGATGTGCTAACATCACCACTTTTGAGATCAAGCAAAAAAAGCTTCAAGCTTGAATCCTTTGAAAAATGAAGCTAACAAAACACTAGAAGAGAGGTACATTTATGTAAATGATGAAGATAGAGGTAACATATCTATATAACATATTCAACAATTCTGCACACGGAAGGTTTTATCGTTTTAATCCATGCCTACAATATCAACGACATAATAGTAACTACGATAAGCAACCAATTTAAGGAAGCCTCGTTTATATCCTTCTTCCAATGTCTTCACATAGACTAATTTTAGTTGCGGTAATTTTACTCGCTATTATGGCTGCAAGCTCTATTACAAAAATTCCATTAGATGTTTCTCATGCATATTCACAGGCAGCAAAAATAACAAAAATCTCTACTGCTATATCAAACAATAATTCTTGGACTAATGGAGCAAGTAGTCCTACTCCGAAGATGGAATCTGCATATACTCCAGTTGGAGATAAAATATACATTATTGGGGGATATGGAGAGACGGGAAAACGTAACAAAAATAGTGTAGAAGTATATGACACCAAGACAGGCACTTGGAGTACAGCTGCACCTGTACCTGAAAATGTTAATCATGCTGCGGCAGCTTCATACAATGGTAAAATCTACTTGGTAGGAGGATATCTTGACAATAAGGTGCCATCAGAAAAACTGTTTGTGTATGATCCAAATCAAAATCATTGGCAACAAGCAAAATCAATGTTGACGCCAAGAGCTGCTCTGACAGCGCAGTTCGTAAATGGTATTTTATATGCAGTAGGCGGTACCAATAATGAAGCTAAATCTCTGACTACTAATGAAGCATACGACCCTGCAACTGATACATGGACTGAAAAAGCACCTATGCCAACTGCAAGGCAGCATTTGACATCTGTAGTAGTGGATGATAAAATGTATGCAATAGGAGGAAGAACTTCTGGTAAATCCTCAAATTTAAACAATAATGAAGCATACGACCCTGCAACTGATACATGGACTGAAAAAGCACCTATGCCAACTGCAAGAGGCGGAATAGCAGCCGCAGTTGTAAGAGGAGAAATCTATGTATTTGGGGGAGAGTCTCCTGATAAAACTTTTGACAACAATGAGAAATATAGTCCACACACTAATTCTTGGACTGAAGAACCTCCAATGCCAACAGCACGCCACGGTTTGGTGGCTGCAGTTGTGGGAAATAGCATCTATGTAATTGGAGGTGGTCCTACACCTGATATTTCGTTTGCTAACGTAAATGAGGTATTTCATGTGGGTATATAGATGAGAGTAACCAAATAACAATAACATAAATTGCACCAATTTAGTGGTCAATTGCTGGGTTTTGAAAACACAGCTTTGCATTAGAAAGACTCCTGAGGAAATTTCTTATCTTAATAATATGCATATTTATTGCTTCCAGATAACTTGTTCACTACCTCCCAATACTTTTAATTATAGCTAGAACATCCTCAGGTCGTATTAGTTGAAAATAGCACTAAGTATACCCTCGATTTATTTACTAACACTATTGGTTTCAGCCTTCTTACTATATGTTGGATCTTACGATGTATTAACTTATGCTCAAGGGAGCAATAATAACAACTTTGATGAATTTCGTCAAAATGAATTTACCGAGCAAGGAACTGCTGCAGTTAGCGACTCAAACCTAGATGTTGAAGAAGTGGTTGCCGGATTGGAACTGCCTACTACAATGGCTTTCTTAGGTCCCGATGATATATTAGTTCTAGAAAAGGAGAAGGGTACAGTCCAGCGAATTATTGATGGTCAGATACAACCAGAACCTCTTCTGGATGTTAATGTGGCTGGTGCAGTTGAAAGATGTATGTGCGGAATCGCAATATCTACGGATATACCAGGACACACATACGTTTTTCTATACTATACAGAAGCTGAATCAGCAGATAGAG
>DASTUU010000366.1:0-5657 GCA_035759485.1 Nitrososphaeraceae archaeon | reverse complement strand
GTTTAGGAGTCTTTGTACGAGTCAAGTTATAGGAATTACGACACTCCGTATCTTGTAAGAGGCAATACAAACCTCTTACTCGATAGGAGTCATTTGTTCGTTTTTTCTGTTGCTGTTCATGATTACTTTGTTTGATGACGTGAGGCTAAGGATTCATTCATCATAGTTGAGTCCCCCTGCAGCTTACTCACTTGTCTAAACCATCGTTTCTTTTCCGCATACAGCCTTTGTCTATTATCGATTATTGACCGCCGGTACTACTAGGACAAATCCAACATGAGATAGAATATGAACCTTAAATAGTTAACGTTAAACATTTATAGTGCACCTAATGTCTGAAGATGCTTCGATTAAAAGTTATATGTTGCGATTTTGTGAAAAATATTGGCTTAAACATATTAACGAATTTACAACGATGAAATCACAAAGAAGCGTGATCCAGAACTAACAGGTTTAGGCAAAAAAGCCAGGGGAGTTTCAGATGTTAGAACAGATATACTACCTTTTCTAAAAAAAGAAGAATTTATCGAAATGATAAGTGAACAAAAGTTTAGACTTACAGGTAAGGGACTAAATTACTGTGCTTCAAAAATAAGAGAGAAGTGTCTTGCATAACTACAGAATCTCAGAAGAGACTCTTTTCAAAGAAACTCGTCGAGCCGTAGGAAAGCCTTAGACTCAACTAACTAATCTACCAGCATGCATCATCCATCTTATACATCAGTTGAGCCTCCTGTGGTTTCAGAAAATTTATCTAATTATAGAACCAAAGGTCAGGAATTAGGGAAGAAAGAAAGAAGGCCGCAGGCAAGCCCTGGACTCGACTTCCTAGTTCCAGGCTTTGATTCATTCATTTTGGTTGAGTCTCGCGCGGTTTATTCCTCTTCTTCCACTGTTACACCAAATTACTGCCAATTTCCTGAATGACCAGTGTGCAGCACAGGCTAAAGGTCCGGCCAGACCATCAACAACTATCGTAAAGCGTTTGCCTTAACTAAGTTTGTACAAAGCCGTACAACAGTTGTAAGAATATAATAGTAAAATATCACAAATATATTTATAACTGCTGCAAAATTTATTATTATATCATTTAAAACAAAATATCCCATAGATCAAAGTGAATTACCATATAAGTCGTCTTCCCAGAAGAACAGTACAGTCTACAATCGAGGACTTAAAAAGACGGGGACTAATAATTGAAAGAATAAGTTTAGATGATGCTATAAAGAAAAAGAAAACATCATCTAATTCCCTCAGATTGGCTATAATGTTTTATTTTATATTTTAATCCTGATGCTTTGCGTAAATCAATAATGCCGCGACTGTCTTACAATCCTCAATTTCCCCACTGATGCATTTCTTAATGGCAGTAGTCAATTTCATGCGTTTAATAGTGATATTTTCATCTGCATCTAACCTTCCCCTTCTTTTTAGTTTTTTCAAATTTGTTGCGATAAATATCTGCATTACTTCTGTACTATACCCTGGTGCAAGATACCATTGCAATAATGGTGTCAAATTTCCGGTATGACCAATTTCTTCTGCCATTTCTCTGCGAGCTGCTTGTTTTGGAGTTTCGCCTTTTTCTATTTTACCGGCAGGTATTTCTAGCATAGTTTTTCCCGCAGTATGTCGATATTGAATCACAAATATTATGTTGTAATCATCTGAAATAGGAATGATGCCTATGGAAGGTGAGTGTTCGACAATTTCTTTTTCCACTGTTCTTTTATTTAGCTCAAACCGGTCAAGCCTAATTGAAATATTGCCACTATAGATTTTCTTAGAACTTAGTAGCTTTACCTTTTGTTTATTGGTTTTGTTTGTTTCCAATTCTATTATGTTTTAGCTTATGTCTTTATTGTATCTTTTACAATAATAAACTAGACCGATAATATAGTTTACCCATGACTACATAAGTAAGGGAGGTAGGCGGTTAGTTTTTCTTACTATCACTACCTAAAGAACATTGGTTTACCCATGTAATAATAGGTAGGTAGATTCCGACTTGAGTATTATGGATTTTAACTTGGGCTATAATTTATAAAAACTTTAAATGTCGATGAAATATAGCAGTTGCAATGGACTATAAGAAAATATACGAAGATATTATGAATTTTGATCCAAAGATCAGATTAGTGATATCAATATTGATAATGACCGGCGGAACGGGCATTTCGAGTTCTCTAGTATTTGCACAAACAGATTTCGGTGATTTGACAGTAACGGATAGTAGTGAGAACCTGGTGGATACACCCGGCTTAGAATCTCCATAACAGCAACCACAAGGGCCGTTATCGCCATCACCATAAATTTAATACATGAAGTAGCAATTGATGGATTGAGTCTCCTGCGGTTTGCTTGTTTGTTTGCTTGATTTGATTTTGTATCTTGGTTTCTGTTGACTACCCGTGTCCATATTCATATAATATGATGTTGAAATATGTATGGTAATAGAGGATAGAAGTATGTGATAAGTCTCCTGGGAGACAAAAGCATACCGACTAGGATATCTAATCAAAGAATAAATCATTATGTTTCTCTTTGTCTATTATGCAACTTGCTGTCTGACTTATATTATGCATTTAGTATTATGTTATAAAATGGTCAACTATTGTTTAGCATTGCCTATTGTAGGAGGAATAGATCTTGTAAAGAAGTTCGCACAGGAAAATGGTGGTCATACCAAAGAACATGATGAATTCTACAGAATTGCAGGTATTTCTCGTGAACAGATTTGGATCCAACGTAGTCCACCAGGTAGTGGTGCTCCAGATCTTGAAATAGTGAGTATTGAGACAAATGATCCTGCCAACACATTCAAAGAGTTTGCTACTTCAGATCATCCATGGGCTATAAGGTTTCGTGACTATGCAAAGAAAGCATTTGGTATTGATATTACAGGACCTCCGCCACCACCCAATGAGAACATAGCGAATTGGCACGAGCAGACAACGACATAATTATTCCAACCTTAATAACGTTAACCAACTAACGTATTCTCATCGTTAGAAAATTCTTTATTCCTACTACCTTACTCTTACACTCCCTGTCATCCACGGATGTATAACACATATGTAGTCATATGTCCCTGGTTTTTCAAATGTGACAGTAAATGTATTGCCAGAACCAGGATATTGCTGTTCCAGGCCTTTTGGAAGAATCCAACCTGAGTTAACATATTTCTCAGTGCCTGTCATAGAATAATTTGAATTGAGCTTCATAAAGCTCACAACACCTTCAGAGTCAATCGCAGTTGGATTGAAATTTCTTGCATTAACAGCTATTATAGTATTCATGCCAGTTTTGTTGTCACTGGGCAAGAGGAGTGGTTCATTATTGGAGCCAGGTGGTATAGTTATGAATTTTGTTGTATTTGAAACTGCAAGAGGTGCTACTATTCCTGAATTGGTACTGTTATCCAAAAAAAATGTAATAGTATGTGGTTCTGCTACTTTAGTAGGGTTAGTCCATGTAACACTTTCTCCAGCATTGATTTCTACTGTTTGAGGACTATACACAGCAAGTGGAGTAGTTGCTTCACCTGCTTGAACTATGGTTGGAGAGGTAGTAGCCGAAGCATAGTTGTTAGTCATTTGTAATAGTTGAGTAGCTAACAGTATTGTAGTCGTTGTTATTGCTATCATTAAGGTAAATGTTTTCATATCCAGTTTAGGGATATAATATAGAACATTTAAGTTCTACCCTTTGCCGGTTCTTTTTTCTCTAGTTCTGTTTCCTCTGTCTGTAAGATTTAGAAGTTTGACAGTCTTATTATATTCGTCTTCCCCCCGCGACATACTACTTTTGCCTATTATCGTTATCTGTCAATGGTAATCTTATATACTACTGAACTGTCGTACTTACCTATGACTACAATCGCAATATTGGCAATATTGGCCATTCTTGGTGGAGTAGCAACCCTATCAGTAACAGGATTTACTGTCATGAGTCCCGTGTTAGTGCAATCCTAATAACTATGGGACTGTGCTATCTATTTTGTTTGTATCCTCATGTGCTGCAAGTAATGAAGTTAATGCATCTAGTCAGATTAATTCACGGTTTCTGCTTGCTCCCCACTTGATTTGGTATTTTGATTTTTGCTATCTACCTATATGTTAAAAGAAAAGAATCGGTCAGAATGTATATTCCAAGTCCGATGAGGACAAAAGGCAATACGATATTCCCGGTGTGGCGTATTCTAAAAGCAACTAGAGGATGATTCACAAAATAATATGATGCTATACACCATACAGCAGTCATAGCAATGAAAACTGCTGCAAATGTAATAATTTGGCTTACAGCATTATATTTTGAAAACAGAGGAATATAGACACCGATATTGTCACCCCCGTTTGAAAACGTCACAGCCGCAACCATTAGAAAAGACAGATATGATTTGTTCTTTTTGTCCCGAACTACCTGTCTTGAGTGAGATTTGTCTTTCTTTCCGATTTCGACTAAGTTCTTAACGCCTATTGCAATTGGTATTATGCCCAGTAACCCAATGACGTATGTCGGAACAACTAGCGCGATTAAAGAGCCCAATGCGCTGATAATTATAAGTAAACCAATTCCAATGTACTGACCCAATACTACTTGACGAGCCGGGAAGGTAAACGAAGAAAAGAACATCATGAGCACAAAAATGTCGTCGATGTTGGTAGCAGCAAAGGCAGCAATGCCTATTGCAACCAAACCAAGAATATCTATCATTACTTTACTTACAGACGCAAGCGTCCAACAACCTTATAAATACACGAAACATAACTAGGTTTCACATAACATCGCCTGGCAGCCTATTTGTCTTAGAATCTAGAACCTAGAGCCTAATCAATTAAGGTGTTAAGTATATTCTTAATACTGTCTTATTTGTTAGTTAAGATACAGTCGCAGGATAAGACTCACGTTTCCCCCGATGTGACTGAGTCTCCTTAGTAATAGAGGATAGAAGTATGTGATAAGTCTCTTTGGGGAGACAAAAACATACCGAGGGTTTTTGAGTATTTTCCCCTACATTGATTCCTCTATTACGATTTTATTTTGACGATGATAATATAGCATTAAGAGCTATAGAGTTATCATTTACAAAGTTTATACGTCTAGTAGAGTCATTCCATAAGAATAAGGCATTAATATCGCGAATAGTGTCTGTATTATCTGTAATAGGAGATTCTCCTGTTACTGTTTCTCCGAAACCTATATTATATAATATCTGATTGTTTGTTATCCTCTGAATTCTTTGAAGATCCATGACTACTGCCTTATGTACTTCTGTATTACTACCAGATCCTTCAAGGTCTACTGCTAACAGTTTCAAGTTGTTATTACTACTTGGTAGGTTAAGAATAGCACCACCATCTACAAGACGGCAAGGATCAAATACTGCCAAAACCCTTATTCCTTTACTGGCCATTGTCCTACTAACTCACGGACTGTCTTCTTGTTCCCTCTCCTATTTCTCCTGCATTAGTACTACTATTACTGCTACTATTACTGCTATTGATATCGTTATCGCTATCGGTATTACTACAGACATCTTCCACAGGAACAGGCACAGCTCTACTCATATCAACTTTATCAACCTGTGCCCCTGGGGTATCGAGACTCCCTCTCCATACTGATATCTATTACTTATATTGCTAACAACATTTCAG
>DASTUU010000365.1:0-3729 GCA_035759485.1 Nitrososphaeraceae archaeon | reverse complement strand
ATCAGTGGGGAAATTGAGGATTGTAAGACAGTCGCGGCATTATTGATTTACGCAAAGCATCAGGATTAAAATATAAAATAAAACATTATAGCCAATCTGAGGGAATTAGATGATGTTTTCTTTTTCTTTATAGCGTCATCTAAACTTATTCTTTCAATTATTAGTCCCCGTCTTTTTAAGTCCTCGATTGTAGACTGTACTATTCTTCTGGGAATACGACTTATATGGTAATTCACTTTGATCTATGGGATATTTTGTTTTAAATGATATAATAATAAATTTTGCAGCAGTTATAAATATATTTGTGATATTTTACTATTATATTCTTACAACTGTTGTACGGCTTTGTTACAAACTTAGTTAAGGCAAACGCTTTACGATAGTTGTTTATGGTCTGGCCGGACTTTAGCCTGTGCTGCACACTGGTCATTCAGGAAATTGGCAGTAATTTGGTGTAACAGTGGAAGAAGAGGAAGAAACCGCGCGAGACCCAACCAAAATGAATGAATCAAAGCCTGGAACTAGGAAGTCGAGTCCAGGGCTTGCCTGCGGCCTTCTTTCTTTCTTCCCTAATTCCTGACCTTTGGTTCTATAATTAGAAAAGTTTTCTGAAACCACAGGAGACTCAACTGATGTATAAGATGAATGATGATGCATGGTAGATTAGTTAGTTGAGTCTAAGGCTTTCCTACGGCTCGACGAGTTTCTTTGAAAAGAGTCTCTTCTGAGATTCTGTAGTTATGCAAGACCCTTATCTCTTATTTTTGAAGCACAGTAATTTAGTCCCTTACCTGTAAGTCTAAACTTTTGTTCACTAATTTCAATTAGTTCTTCTTTTTTTAGAATAGGTAATATATCTATTCTAACATCTGAAACTCCGCTGGCTTTTTTGCCTAAACCTGTTGGTTCCGGATCACGCTTCTTTGTGATTTCATCGATTGTAAATTCGTTAATATGTTTAAGCCAATATTTTACACAAAATCTCAACATATAACTGTCAATCGAAGCATCTTCAGACATTAGGTGCATTATGAATGTTTAACGTTAACTATTTAATGTTCAGATTACAGGTGTAACCGCTGCGGGTTAGAGTGGAATAGAAAAATAGAACAGATTGAAGACAACAAGGCCAACGAAGACTATTTAAGAGGATTACCAAGGAAGTGAACTTACTTATTAGTTAATCAATCAATAATAACTAATGAGTGAATGTGAGGACTGCAAGCAGAAGGAGCAGGAATCGGATGGCTGCACTTATGGATACGTAGCATTTCCAGACAAGCCGGAAAAGTTGTTTCCACGAGATAGAACCCATTCTGATGAGGAATCAGGAAGGTGTTACGACTGCAGCGCAATACATGGAAATATACATCACTTTGGGTGTGACGTTGAAAAATGTCCTAAATGTGGGGGCCAACTTTCCTTTAATTGTTGTTATAAGGAAAGACCCCTCTTTTGGGTTTTTTCTTTTAAAGATGAGGACTTGGTATAGCCGATAGAAATGAAAAAACAACATAAAATAAACCTTATTCTCATCATCAACATGTCGTAGAACAACAATGATGAAAACAGAAACTATCTATCCAATAGATATCCAACTAAACATTTTGAATGAAAACCGACCGAGAAGAATAGAGCAGATATGGTCAACTGCAAGTAGCGATGTATGTCGCCAATAAGTTGAGCGGCTTGTTGTTGTATCAACAGGAATGAGGAAAAAAATAGGAAAGGTAATTTATCCTATAGCTCTTAACGGCCGGAGCAGCCAGATCCAGGAGTTAGAGTTTTATTTAAGTTTTTTAGTATACTATACTATCCATGGCGCGATTTTCCAACAATTGTAGCTATCATTTACTGACGTTGAGATGAATCATTTCAAGAAGCAATTCCAAAACACTTGGGAAGGAGGCCTATGCTCGACGAACCCTATGCTTGGCGGACAGTTGACCAAGGCATCTGTTGTGCTGTCCTGTTCCTACTCGCATATCTTCAAGTTTCGGTAGTCCATCTGATACCAGTGATTAGATACTAACCTTCACTATTTTCACTGAAAGCACTTTGTAACGTAGAACACACCTGGCCTGCTACCACTCAATAGATCCCTTCAAACTCTTTCAGCCGGCATCGACAAAACTACCAGCCAACTATATATGTAACCTTCCATTAGATTGCTCCAATTTGACGACCTTAGCATGTCTGCCAGTGGACGTAATAATGGCAAAGCTGGTTTTACCGATCTGTTTCCTTTTTGGGTTAATATTATCGCTATCGTTGCTGGTAGCTATTCCAGAAGCTTCGGCGAGTCTTACCGCTATACGACCCATTCCTTCGCAGATCGTTGACCAGGGTACCCGTCCTGCATTAATACCTATTCGCATATCTTCAAGCTTTCTCAATCCCTTCGATAACGGCGATACGGTAAGGCTCTCATTTGCATCTAACTCCATCCCACCAAGTATGGTGTCGTTTTTGCCTAATCCTGTCAGAGTCGCGAGAGACAACCCAATCGCAACAGTAGGATTACAGGTTCGGTCTGATGGTTTTTCGCCGGGAGCCTATGGATTCAGGGTGCAGGCCGTAGATGAGGACACAAATACTGTGTCATCTCCAGGCTGCCTAATAATAAGGCCGACAAATCAGACATCTTGTCCTCCTCCGCCCCCTGGTCCACCCGCACAACAACAGCCCTCGCGACCCACTTCTCCTCCTCCAATATACAGCTCCCCCTCTGCTCAGCTTCCTTCATTTTCCTTGACAGGCATATGGCGGGCTGATGATGGAGGAACATATTATTTGAGACAGATTGGAAACATACTCTGGTGGAATGGTATGAGCGGTGGCAATGATGGTTTCACCTTTAACAATGTCTTTAGAGGAACAATAACATCATCGACTAATACAATCACAGGAGAATGGGCAGATGTACCCAGAGGTACCATTATGGGTTATGGAACGCTAAATCTGAAGGTTGTAAGCCCTACGATGGTTCAAAAAGTGTCTCAGGCTGGCAGCGGCTTTGGAGCCACAACTTGGCAGAAGCTACCAGATAGACCTGTAGTCCGTTAAAGATATCAAAGCTACTTGCCGTTGTTAGCCTTCATAACTTGAAGAGATATTCAATTTCCTAAGCAAAAGTGTTAAAGTTAGGTCCGAATAATGTAAATACTAATATGTCGCATGTAAAACAATATGGGGACAAATTCAAAAAGCGCTGGCTGAATTAAACAAGTATAGGCTCAATCCTATGAGAATAGCATTCAGTCCTTAAACTATATTCTCCATTAAGTTCTTGTTATATAGCCCCATATGACAGCCATTAGCGACCTAGAAGAGTACGAACAATACAGAAAGGAGGCCTATCCTAAGCTAGGCGAAAGATGTTTCATTGCAAAACCAGTTTCAAATAATGATCTAATACGAAGAGTAAATGAAATGATGACAAATGATAACTATTACCTGAAAAATACAGAAAGTGAACTTTCTTTCTAAAATGGTATAGTTTCAGAATACAAACATATGCTGGATAGTTAAGACAAGGTAATGAAGAATAACAATAACAACAACAGAGAAGGAGACTGGTGTGTGGTATCAGTTGATAGAGTTATCCTAAGAGCAAAACTTGTTCGTAAGGGTAGAGGTAGATTCAGAATTGTTGATGATAATAAAGATGGTAAATATATTGACTGGATAGCGGATGCAAGCGATATAATACAAGTAGAGACATTACCT
>DASTUU010000364.1:0-6591 GCA_035759485.1 Nitrososphaeraceae archaeon | reverse complement strand
ATCAATATGCAGGATCGACCTCACTAACAGAGCCCAAGGGTTCAAATGCATTTGTATTTATTAGTAGTAGTGGTACAAGCGAGCCAACTATATTGCCTATGGTTCATAGAATATCTACTGCAAATACTAATAGTGACCCTTCTTATACGATATTTTTAGAAATTGGCAAATATGAGAGTCCTCATGAAATAAAGATGTAAGATTACCACGATGAGGTGCTCAGAAACAAATGTTTGGCCATTTCTAGGTGCTACCATAGTATGACAATATCTTGCTTTTTAATAGTATAAATTGACACATTTGTCCAAGTAGAGCGGCAGAGATGTCAACATATAAATAATACCCTGTCAATACAAAGAGCATGATTTGGGACAAAAGGGATGTTCAACTATGCATTTATTGGAGCTATTGCTTCTCTTGTTCTTGTTCGAAATATAGATGGCAGCCTTATGACACAGAATGCCAATCCCCATGCAGGATCTGTGTCAAACTATGAATTGAACGCGGTATATAAGGCGCATCATTGGAAGCTAGAAGAAGATAGCAGTTTTCCTGATTATCCAGAGCAAGATATGTTGAATTAAAAATGACAGAGATTCTGATATGTCCCACATGTGATAATTCGAATCAGGCCCCGGTCACAGATTTTGAATCAGGCGAGGTTATTTGTAGCAATTGTGGCATTGTTATTTTGGACAGAATCGAAGATTATACCCATGAGGGAAGACGTGCTTATTCAATTGAAGAAGTAGATAATAGATCTAGAGCGGGGGCTCCATCTTCTCTTGCTGTACACGATAGAGGACTTTGTACTATTATAGGCAAAGCAAACATAGACGCGAATGGAAAAATATTTGATATCGCTAACCTCACTAGAATAGAAAAATTAAGAAGATTGAACTCTTGGATAAGTGTAAATAAATCCTCTGAGAAAAGTCTTAGGAGAGCATTTCAGAAACTTGATACCCTAAAGGATAAACTGAGCTTGTCAGATTATATAGTGGAAAAGAGTGCATACATATTCAGAAAGATTCATGAAAAACATTTAGTACGTGGAAGAACGATTGACGGAATGCTTTCTGCAGCTGTCTATACTGCTTGTAGAGAAATGGGAGCATCTGTAACACTCAAAGATATTGCTGCAGCTAGTAATCTGACTTACAAGGATATTTCAAAAAACTATCGAGTACTTGTGTTTGAACTTGATATTAAAATTCCTATTGTCGATCCCATGAAATATATTGTTAAAGTTGCAAACAAACTTGGGATAAAAGAAAAGACAAAACAGCAAGCAATGAATATCATGAGAGAAGTTGTTAAAAGAGAAATGACTTCAGGAAAAGTCCCAATGGGCTTGGCAGGATCAGTGCTTTATCTTTCTTGTCAGATAGCTGGTGAAGTGATTAGCCAGGCTAACATTGCAGAAGCAGCAGGCACCACAGAAGTAACTATTAGAAATAGATTCAAAGATCTAATACAAATAGATTTTATATATAATAGGTTACATACTACTAGGGGTATTCCCTGAACACTAAAGATATCAGGTTATCATGCACCAGCCAAGATTTGACAGAACAACAACAAAAACAACAACAAAAGCATAAGTGTAGATTACGCTGTATAAACATACCAAAGCCGCCACGGCCTGGTCACCGACCATACATATTAGGCAAACGGTCCAAGCCATGTAGACGCTTCTTTTATTCAAATTCTGAAATTTTCTGTTTCTGTTGTGGATCTAAATTGAGGGTAAAACCGCGATGACAAGAAGACGAAATAGCTGTCTTACTACTAAACAGAAAATCTACGAGTGAAAGCGTTAGGTCTACTCTGTTGCTACAGAGGTGCTGTTGGTGGCAAAAATGAGTCCATTTTGGGGTGCAATCCACTGCATAACAGACAAATATGTTCCGAATTCTAACTAACCCAATATATCAACTAAAGAAAAAGCCAAATAACAAAAAAAAGAACCTGCATATATCCACGGACCTAATCCATAGTAAGTTCAATCCATTAAGGAAAAAGAGTCCCGATACTACCTCGCCGAATAGCCAAATTTAAAGCATCAATCTAAAAAAATGCACGATTATACTACCATTCCAACTTTATATTCGGCTGAATGCGGGGTTGTTTCCCAAACGATAGGCCCTTTTCCCACCTAAGGGCTATAGCGAATTATCACATATACATATAACTCACGGTAGACAGATTTATCTTGACAAAATGACAAAAATGTCAACATATAAATAATACCCTGTCAATACAAAGAGCATGATTTGGAACAAAAAAGGGATATTCAACTACGCATTTATTGGAGCTATTGCTTCTCTTGTTCTTGTTCAAAGTGTCAGTATCATAAATGCTTTCACAAATACTCTAGCAGAAGCCCCCCCAAATGATTACTTATCAATGAATGGAGAAAAAAGTCAAACACAAATGCAAAATGTAGGTCAAAATCATTTTCATATAATCCCTGCGACTTCTAACCAGCAACAACGGCCTGTTTCTCCTCAGATGTATCAGAATGAAACACAAAACACAGAGGAAACCCTTACAGATATTTTCAGACAAACACAAAATTCTACCGTTCAAATAAAAAGTACAAGGCCCAATACTAATGAATTTATCACTGTTAATGGCGATCCAATAACTCAAAATAATGTGGCCTTAGGTTCAGGATTTGTATATGATAAAACGGGACATATTGTAACTAACAACCATGTAGTAGAAGGAGCTGACAGAGTAGATGTTACTTTTGTAGATGGCAACACATATTCAGCTAGGGTTATAGGAGGTGATCCTTATACAGATCTTGCGGTACTGCAAATTACTGATAATAATTTCCCGGTTGAAAGGGTTGTTCCACTGACAATCGGAAATTCGTCTGCTCTCCAGGCAGGAGAGAGAGTTGCAGCGATAGGCAACCCATTTGGCCTTTATGGTTCTATAACTGAAGGAATAGTTAGCGGTCTTGGAAGGCTGCTTCCAGTATCGGAAGCAGAACCCGCAAATCCAGAACAAGGAATATTTAGTCCGCTAAAAAACACTCCTGGATTCTCTATTCCAAATATTATACAAACAGATGCTGCAATTAATCCCGGTAATTCTGGTGGTCCTCTTCTGAATATGAAGGGGGAGGTAATAGGAATTAACACCGCAATATTTTCAAATACTGGTTCATATTCTGGAGTTGGTTTTGCTATTCCCTCTAACACACTGAAAAATGTAGTACCATCTTTGGTTCAGAGAGGTAATTATGAACATCCCTACTTAGGCGTTTCCGGTATAGATGTTACGTCAGATATCGCCAAGATCATGAAGTTAAACGAGACAAAAGGTTTTCTTGTGACAGATATTACGTCTGGAGGTCCTGCTGATAAAGCTGGCATACGTGGAGGAGATGTTTTGACAGATGTTAACGGAACAGAAGTCGAATTGGGAGGAGATGTAATAGTAGGCATAGACAATACAACTGTTAGAAAAATAGATGATATGCTCTCATACTTGGAAACAAAAAAGCAAGTAGGAGATACTGCAAAATTGACAATAGTTAGAGATGGGAGACCACAGGAAGTTAATGTGACATTATCTGATAGATCCCTATCTCAGGAGGACCAACAACAGCGACAGCAACGATTACAATCTTCTCAGCAACAAAAACCTTCACTTGGGATCTCGGGAACCAACGTTACTCCTGAAATTGCAAAAGCAATGAATTTGACCAACCAAACAACAGGGTTTCTTATAGTAGACATAATTGCTGACGGACCTGCTGATAAAGCTGGATTAAGAGGTGGATTTGCTATTACCAACATCAATGGAACGGAAGTCGAATTGGGAGGAGATGTAATAGTAGGCATAGACAATACAACTGTTAGAAAAATAGATGATATACTCTCATACTTGGAAACAAAGAAAATAGGAGATATAGTTCATTTGCAAATATTTAGAGATAACAAGGTTGAGGATGTTGCTGTAACTTTAGGCCCAAGTCAGCCCTCACGAGAAGGTCTCTCTCCCATAAACCCGCCCTTACCCCCGGATTCAAATTTGCCAGAGCCATCACCGGTTCCACCAGGTTCGTCAAATAATCCATTAGATGATTTTTATGAGAACTGTATAAACATAGCTGGAAAGGACTTGTGCGATCGACTATTTGATAACAGGAGGTAAGACACAAGATGGGCATCTGGAGCTCATCTTTTTGCAACACCATTGACATAGACATCGATAGTGGATGGTGAATAGATTTTTAGATCTGTCTTAATTACTACACAACTGGAATTATCATCAAAATAAGGTACACAAAATTGCGACCCTGGCTGAGATCATAAATGAGATCTATAGACTCAAGGGGTCTCGTAATAACAACTCGCCTGGCGAATTTGCTTGAAATACATGTCATAGTGTAATGGTTTAACAAAAAGCATTCTAATAGAGAGGACATAAATAAACAATGAACAAAATAAGATGTAAAGTTTCTTTGCTTATAAGTTTTTTAGCAGAATCCGTATCCTGATATCTGATCTAGTTCAGAAAATAAAGACGAAGCATTTTGTCTAGGTTCTTTAAATGCTATTGCTTCGAGTGACGGATGATTGTCCTTCATTAATAGCACTTTTGACTCCCAATGGGCAGAGTAGGATGGATTACATTTAACTATTGCTATCACTTGTACTATCGATATCCATCATTTGTTAAATAGTAGCTGTAGGAGTTTTGAAGACGAAGGTTCTAGGGTCAAGTAAATTAAACTCTTCCAGGAAAGTGTTAATAGTTTCTTCCGGGAGAGTATGTAAGTCTATCTCGCCCCTTCTAATCCTATCTAGTGTAGTGATTGCCTTCTTAAATCGGTCTATACTCATTACTAACCCATAATAATCTCTTACTCTTTCTAATGTTGTTTCATAATGTCTCTTATCTCCGGATGCTGTGGCATCAGATATTAATATTACGTCATATCCTATATTAAATCCGTCTCTTAATGATGTCTCTACACAAATTGAGGTATCGATTCCAGTAAATACTAACAAGTTAATGCCTTCACTCTGAAGCCAGACCCGTAGTTCTGTATCTTGGAAAGCAGAATCTCTTCGTTTGATGACTATATGATCTTCCTCTTTAGGCTTTAGCTCGTCGATTGTAAGTCCATCCCATGTGCCTCTAATGCAAATCGGAAACTTCAGTCGCTCTTGTCTTGATTTTGGTAGTAAGTTATGGATTTTCGTCAACATATCAATCCCACTAGCCTCTCTGACTGCCTCAGTGTAAAAGATTGGGATTTCTATACTCCTACAGAATTCGATTAGATCCTTAAGCTTTGGTATTATCTCCCTGTAATTTGGAGTGTTCATTCCTAACCTATCGTACGAACCGCCCTTGCTAACAAAACCATTCTGCATATCTACAATGATTAAAGCTGGCACAATTTTGCGTCCTGATGGGAAAGGGACTTGAAACATTCAGAGTATGTACTTTATCTTGTGTATATAAGTGTGCGTAGTGTGTAGTCGCATATGCTCACTGCTACAAAGCGTATTAACAATTAACAATTATGAGATAATATGCTTGGTCGGAGAAGCACAGTTTAAAGGGATTGCTTGGCCTAGTAAGTAGCTAGATCCCTCTTTAATTTTGTATAGCATTTTCTGACTTTGCCACTTGAATCGCCATGCAATCATGTCGAAGAGGTTGTTTATTTGGCTGCAAAGCCATTAAGATCATTCGTTGTCACATAATTACCAGCATCAGATGATAGCAAGTAAAGTGAAGACTACAACTAAGAATACAATATTAAATGTAGTCGCATCTGGGATGTCAATATGCCCACAAATGCACCTGCCATAACAGGCCCCTATTCCTCTATAATTTTCGTTGTAAGTAGCTGCAGCTTTGCGAGCCATCACGACGTACCAGGATCTTTGTGTAGGACTGAAGAAAAATTGGAAATACTTAGGTGGCAGTTGTTGTGCCTGTCGTGATAAATGCTATGCCATCCTCAATGTTTAACTGAACCCTATATATTCAAATGCACTTTGACCTTTTGTCTGTAATTGAGCATAGAAGCATATTATATTCTTATTTTGTATTTCTGCCTCTTTTTGTTACCAAAATAACTTAAAATAAAATAAATGACCTACTTAACTTTTATTACTTTTTGCCTTTGAGTTGTGTCAGCTTTTTTATTGAAGACTGTTTCAAGTATCTCATTTTTGTATGCAGATATAACAGTTTCAATATTTGCCTTTGGATTAATCTCAATGACACGATGATATTTTCCTCCGAATCTTGGCTCTGACGATTGTTCATCTTGGTCATCAAGCATTTTTGATATTTTTCTTATCTGCTTACCTTAACTTCACGCACCCGACAGCACATAGACAAAGGTTATCTTAGAAACATAAACTACGATATTATTATGTCAGTAGAGCGCACGCCTACATGGCTTCATTTTTTTCAGATAATTGCTGGTATAATAGCGATGGTATTATCCGGGGCAGTTCTTGCAAGCCCGGTAACAGCTCTTTTTATTGTAACACTTCTATTCTCTATTGCTTTGATATTTCTGGGAATCGAGAGGATTATTGTTGG
>DASTUU010000363.1:0-3301 GCA_035759485.1 Nitrososphaeraceae archaeon | reverse complement strand
GTTGGTTGTATTTGAAATGACAACAAAAACGATATTATTGACTAAAAACAGCAATAATCCGAGTTTTAAAAAAGCAGTAGCAGTATTGACGTTCATTATCGTACTCTTTTTGTCTACGGCAATAGCCGTTTTAACCTACTAGCTTATTATTGTTTTTATTATAATGTGGTAACTCAATTTTTTTGACAACAACAAAAGGTCAAACACCAGACATCAACTCGTTACTATAGATCTTTAGCACAGCGAAATCCCGAAAACGGGATTCTGTCATAGGGTCTAAAGTAATTTCTATAGCTGTTTCTTATTTGCTTTAAAGGCGTAGCAAAACATCCACCCCGCAGTACTTTTTGGTTAATAGCCCACTTGTCCGTATACTCCGGAAACTTAGACTCAAAGCCAGGATAGAGCACATATTCAGATGAGGTCCATTCCCAAACATCACCTATCATCTGATGGCATCCGTAATAGCTTTTTCCTAGAGGAAAGGAACCCACTTCAGACGGTCCCCATAAATAAGACTCCATTAGGTTTGCATAAACAGAGGTAGGTCTTTCATCTCCCCATGGGTACATTGTTTTTCTTTGTAAATTTCCATTCCAGCTGGCAGCCTTTTCCCATTCAGCCTCTGTTGGCAGTCTCTTTTTTGCCCATTTTGCATAAGCATCTGCTTCATAATAGCTCACATTGGTTACAGGTTCATTGGGGTTTAACTTGTTAACTCCACGAAAATCTTTTTTAATCCATTGCGAATCTTCAGTGCTACGTTCCCAGTACAGTGGAGCGTACCAGTTCTTTTCTTGAGCCAAATCCCATCCATCGGATAACCAGTATCTATAGTTTTCATACCCACCGTCTTCAATGAATCGCTCGAACTCGCCATTGGTGGTAGGAAATATGTCTATTTTATATGGGTTCAAATAAACTGAATGTTCAGGTAGTTCATTGTCATAACAAAACCCTTTGCCATTAAACCCAAGTTTATATAGCCCTCCCTTTATAACAGCCATTTTCTGGAATATATTTTCCACTACATCTGATTCCGATAAAATTCTATGGTTGCTGACTTTGCCGCCTTCCTCGGGGGAGAACCTTCTGTTATTCTGATATTCTAGTTCTACGAGAGGTGATTTTAGGGGTGACGATTCCTTTTTCCTCACTGCAGTCGTTGTCATTCCTGAAGTTGATACCGAATTTGTCCTTTTTCTAATAGGTTTATAATTGTCATCTGAATCGGAGAACCTTTGATAATAGTATTGGAAATCGTAAATCATGAGTTCCTGATGCTGCATCTCATGTTGGTTTCCAAGTGTAATATGATACAGCATTTCTTTCAATACATCTTTATTTTCTTCATTACTTAACTGCCCAACATCGTTGAGAAAAGAGATGATTTCCTGTTCAATAATTCTTCGGTATTTGAGGGTATCTCTAATATTTGGTCTTGGGTATCTTCCTCTTTCGGATTTGGGGAGTATTTCTCCAAACCTTTGATAGTATGAATTTAAATAACGTAAGTTGATTTCATTTGCCTTCGACTTGGTAATATCTTTATTTCTACCGTATTTGTTCAGCAGTTGATGGAAGAACCATGTGACATGGGCAATATGCCAGTTTGGAGGACTGCCGAACTCGCTTGCTTGTATGACTGCATCTTCAGGCTGAAGAGGAGTGAACAGATCCATCGTAGTTTTTCTAACTTCGCCGAATTCCTGTACTATTTTCTGAAGTGCTTTTGGCTCTACTAACCTTGACAATCTGAAATTGAGTTACAAAACATAATATAAAACATTCTAACCTTTATCCGATTTGAGAGGTCATAATCATTATGTCAGATACAAATCATAAGGATAGAAGTATTTTATATAAAACGTTAGTTTTTTAAAAGATTTTAATACATAGCAGGATAACATATGTGTGCTATGCCTACTGCGTACGTACTAATTAATTGCGACTTGGGTTCAGAAGAAGAGATAATTAAGCAGGTGAAAAAATTGCCAGAAGTAGTTGAAGTCAGCGGAGTATACGGTGTATATGACATTGTCCTAAAGGTTAGAGGAGATACAATGGACAAGCTGCGTGAAACTATAACGTGGCATATTAGGAGAATCGACAAAGTCAGGTCAACTCTTACAATGATTGTAATTGAAGGCCAAGGCAGAAAAGGACAAGAGCCAGAATAGTATTATACTAGCGCGATACTTTCTTCAATTATCTATGTTTTCTCGTCTCGGCTTTTTTTCGACTAAATAAGAGATGCCCTAACCCACTCATTTTAATGAAAAGTAACTCTGCTAAATGAGGGGGATGCCTCGGGGTTATCTTGCTGCACATTATCAATGCTAACGCTACTCATATGCAAATAACATTACATATCCTATTGCTGCAGGAACGGGAGCTACTACTAGTTAGACGAGTGCTATTCCAGGTCTTCGTTTGTTAACGTGATGCTGTTATGGAACAATGCGGGAAAAGATGTTGAATTCGATCCAGATAAAAGCGTAGCACCAAATGCCATTGTTAGATGACAAATGGTAAGCATATGAATTTAATCCATATAGAGGTAACTGCATATATGACCGCCAACTATTAGTTAGTAAGTGCCAAAGCGACGTTGCAGAATTCTCTCTATGATGTTGCAATTATAGGTGGTGGTATTTTGGGTGCTTCAATTGCGTATTTCATATCTTCCATAACCAATTCTAGAATAATACTTGTTGAGCAAGAAAAAAGGGTCGCTCTGCACGCCAGCAGCAGGAATACAGGTAAAGTACATGCACCTTTTTTGTACGATCCCACAAAAAAGAAGTTCTTTGCGAAGGCTGCATCTCTAGGGTTTGAATTGTGGAAAGATTATTGTAGAGTAAAATCCTTGCCATTCATTCAGGACGGCGTAATTGAGGTAGCGACCAGTGACAATGATATAAGTAGATTATATAAATATCTAGCATGGGGGGAAGCAAATGGCCTTAAAAGAGGAAAAGATGTCTGGCTTTTAGATAAAAATGCAGTAAAGCAGATCGAACCCAATGTGGAGTGCGTATCAGCAATATTCTGTGAAAAAGATGCAAGCGTAAATTATGGATTGATAACACAGAATCTTATCCGAGATGCTCAACTATTTGGCTGCGACATGCTTTTGGGCAGTAGAGTCAATGAAATTTCGTCTAATTACGCTAGTAACGGTAACACTAAATTGTTACTAGTCACCAATGGAATGCAAAAAACTACAATTGCAGCTGAGTTCATAATAAATGCGGCAGGCGGAAACGCGGTTGATATCGCACATTGGCTGGGTCTCAAG
>DASTUU010000362.1:0-4073 GCA_035759485.1 Nitrososphaeraceae archaeon | reverse complement strand
TATGTGGGAAAGGACGACCCTATTGCCATTGTAAGGACTCAGAAGAACTTTCCTGCAACAGAAGAGGTTGGTAGCGCATTTAACGATCCGCATTATGTTGCTGGGAATACTAGGGGGAGCCACCACATGCCTCTCATGCCTGTAAAGCTTAATTCAGCAGCCAGTCTGAATTATTCATTACCAATTGTGTGTTGCTTAGTTTTTAGTATGCATAATGGAAAATTGACAGGACCACATGATGGCTTTGGAACAGCAGACTGGGATTTACAGAGGATGTGGGCAGCCGAAAGAGCAATGATCATGCGAAACCAAGGATTCATCCATCCTGCTACACTAGTTCCTGAGGAGCTGGAATACAATAAAGGATATGAGGCTAGGATGTCCAAATTGAATGAAAAATTCAAAGATTTAGAGAAGGTAGCCCCTCGTATAACATCTCAAACGAGTGGTAGAAGAGGAGGCAGAGCCGTTTTACAGGAGGAAAAAAAATACTCGCTTAATGGCTCAAGTCTAAACACTAAACAAAAAACGAGATTAAAAAATAATCCAAATTACAGTGAGAAAAACAAGAAAATTTCAAATAAAGGAAACAAGTCAAAAAAATACTGATACAATAATAACACGAGAAAAGACATCTCGGTGAGAATGTCTTGCCCCAAAATGGTAGCATGAGATAAAACACCAAACGTGATTACTTGATGGTTAACTTATCTAATACAATGTCAGGAAAAGTCAAATAAAAGAAGTAAGTAAAGAAAAGAGAAGAGAAGAAGAAAAAAGTGAGAATAAAAAGGTATGGAACACAAAAGCGATACAAAAAAATTAAATCCAATTCTTATTTTAAACTTTAAAAACTATCTCGAAGTAGCCGGGCGCAAAAGTATTGAGCTTGCAAAAGCGGCCCAGCAAGTATCAGAGTCTTTTGATGGAAGAATACAACTCGTAGCGGCACCACCTCAACCATCTCTATCGCTGGTAAGAGAAAATGTGACTATCCCAGTTTATGCTCAGCATATTGACGATGCTAATGAGGGTTCGACTACGGGTTTTTTTATACCTGAAATAGTCCGGTCCTTCGGCATCCAAGGCTCTCTTATAAATCACAGTGAACACAGAATTAAAAGTCCTAATACTATACGAAATTTAGTAAAGCGGTTGAAAAAGCTGGAGATGGTGTCCGTGGTTTGCGCTCGCACGCCTACAGAAGTTTCTGACATTGCAAAATTCGAGCCTGACTATATTGCTATTGAACCCCCTGAGTTGATTGGTTCTGGAAAAGCTGTATCTAAGGAAAATCCCTCGATTGTTACAGATTCTATCGATTCTGCTGCAAAAATTTCTCAAAATGTAAAAGTGATTTGTGGAGCCGGAATTACAGACGCCGTCGATGTAAGTAGTGCTTTGAAACTAGGAGCAAAGGGCATACTCGTAGCAAGTGGAGTCATAAAAGCAACATCGTGGATCGACAAAATATCTGAACTTGCTTCAGGATATGAATAGCTAACAGCTCATAAAGAAAAAATAAGAAAATAGGATCCGATAGGTTAGAACATAAACTCGAGTACGAATGCTAACTTCAGTATAATCTCTATTCGCAATAAAACCTTCGTTGTTATTGGGTGAAGATTCTGTTCTCGCGTTATGGCGTATAGCAATCAGCCAAGCCTTGAGCAAGTCTCGATAACTTTTTATTAATATGCTACCAAAACTGACCGACTTTACTTTATACCCCAATCTCTTTGGCTAGCTTCAGTATTTTTTTCCCACTCGGAGTCAGCCTGTTTTGAATCTTATTTTTCACCATAGTTCTCTCTACTAGCCCTTTTCGCTCGGCCCTCAAAAGCAGTTTATGACCATATCCGTAAGCACCCAATCTTTTTAGCAATTTTCTTGTAGGGTATTCTCTGTTTCCAATTGTCTTCAAAAGCTTTACAACGGCCCTTTCCTCTATCAATATCCTTAGAAATTCAACTTGTTTCAAACACTATTGTCACCTGCTGCTACACACTATCTTGTTGCTCATCATTATTAACCGTTACTACCGTTTAGCAACAATTTTTGCAGAAATGAAGGGTATTATATAAATTTTCTTTCCTTGTATCGTTATAAGCTATCAGACCACTGTTTTCTTATCTGCGCTTTTTCGTAAGGCCATTTAAAATGGCTAAACGTCACACACATATTATTAGATTTGCAGTTATTGTTTGAAAATCCCTCTGCTCTTATCCCATAGTTACGAGCCAACCCTTTTCATTTTCGAGCCGCACCTTGGGCAGGCCGCTTGATTATGTTTAGTACCACAACTCATGCAATAATAGTTAAGTGAACTGGAGCTCCCCCCAAATAGAGAGGCCCCAGACATACCCATTCTTCTCATTGCTCTTTTTCTCATATAGAAGCTAAGTAAAATGAAAACTCCTATTATTATTGGAAGCGAGAAGGGAAATGGCACTATAAAGGAAATAGCGAGACTAATACCTAGTGAAATACCTATCCACATCAGCTGCTGAGATATAAAGCCTCTATTATCACTCAATATTGTACAACCGCCTTCACTCTATTGTATAATGCGACAAGGCTTAAAATAGCTTCTGTTCGCATCCATATAAATAATACTGGATCCGGCTGTTGTTGTTGTTACGTTATTGTATTACAGTCGCAAATCGTGGGATAGCAATAGGTCAGAAAAAATTGTGTTGACTTCAGTTGCAGTATAATATACTATATCAAAAAATATCATAGTTAGTTGGTTCTTAGTCATCTCACATAGGTATTTCGCATGATATTTGAAATTTGTTTTTCAGACGATTGAGAAATAGGTGAGGGATAATGCAATAATGTCAATTTCCTGTCGATGTATGAGATTCATATTCATCCAAATTTGATTCTACCACAATAATGGTTTTGTTACCCGCGTTAATAAATCACATCTTTTTCACGCTACTAGACAAGGTTACTATTGCATAGTAACTAGGTTAAATACACTAACTTGGATTTCCATTGCCATAAACTTCAGACATATTTTTAATATATTCCGTATGTGCCTACCACTGGCTTCCTTCTTAATCTGATAAAAACTTTGGCTATTACTTTTATTGTTGCTACTTTTACGCTGGCTGAATTGTTTACCAAAAAGGTGTATATCAGCAAGTATCAAAGTATGGACCGAGAGGGACACAAATTTGGCTCTAGGTAAGCTATTGAGCTAAAGGATCAGCTATACCACCATACACTCTCAGATCATTTAAATTACATTACATACCTAGAATGATCACATCGACCAAACCGATGGGGAACAAAAACCTGATAAAGTGTTAAAAGCACTTTATCAGGCCATCTTTTTACTTCTATTCACTCCTATGCCTCTGCTTCCCTCATCTTAACTCGTGAATTTGTATCTGCATCAGTAACCCACTTAACAAATTAGAGACAATGTGAGTCCAAATGCCCAGGACTCACATGGAGGGATTGATTCGTTACTAGCGCGCCGTTTAGTCCACGTGTCAGTCCTGGACCTTCATAACCATACTAGCCAGGAAATGCAATTATTTCCATCTCATCATATGCATCCTTCACTGCTAAAAGAAAGAGAGTATCTTCGTAGATTATCAGCCAATCTTTAACTCCAAGAATTGGAAGGCGTCTAACAAGAACCTTTGTTATCGTATTATGTTGCTGGCGCCAAGCCATGCTTCGTAAATGACTTTGTTTACTAGCGGTAGCGGTGGTGGTGGTCCCATCCAAGTCCTGTTTAACATTAGTCATCAAATATGCATGGCCCAAGTTTTTTCCCTTCAAGTCAAAAAGCGTTTCCTGCAATTCAATTCCACAGCGCCCACCTTCAATATTCACCTTAACGGTGTCTCCCGCCCTATTTTCAACCTTGGACGTTACATAGCTTTCTGCTATGTTAAAGATTCCAAGTTCGAGCATAACCTTGCTAGAATATGCCCCAGAGTAGTCTCTAAGCTTCCATTCTATCTCGTGATATAATTTTTCAGAAAGCTCATCATAAAAATCCTTTTGCTCAGATTGCATAGGTTTTTGACTCCTACTCGACTATCCCCTAATAC
>DASTUU010000361.1:0-4969 GCA_035759485.1 Nitrososphaeraceae archaeon | reverse complement strand
TAGCGTTTTCCCCAGCAATCCTTCCTTGTTTATTTGCAGTAGTACCAAGGGGCAGATAAGTATCTTTACCAGTAACATAGCTTTTTGCAGTAGCGCAGTCACCGGCAGCAAAAATATTGGATATATTCGTTCTCATATATTTGTCTACTTTTATTGCATTAGCATAGCCCAAGTCAATTCCTGAATCCTTAGCTATTTCAGAATTTGGTCTTACCCCCGATTAGGAAGAATAACTCATAGGAGCAGATGTATCCAAGACTTCTTTTATGATTAGATGCGCATAGCATAAAATAACTACTGTCAGCAACATCCTGTTATGATTGCATTGCCCAATAAACAATGGAAACGGTGCTATGTTCATAAACAGTATTCTTCATAATTATTGACACTTTCAGCTTAATGACATAAATACCGCACCATACTTTTCACTTGTGCCTTATCTTCATATTTTATTCATAATCCTAAGTCTTTCCTTGAATTTCTGTCCTCTTGGTCTTGTTCTAACTCTATATCCACAACAGGGACACCACATTCCATCCCACCTTAGAAATATTTCGCATACTTGACATCTTTTTTGTCCTGTAGCATAGCGACCAAAAGCACCAGAGGGTTTCTGGGCTTTATGACGGACACATATACCTTTACAGACCATAATCTAATATCGTTGTTAACTTTGCATTATGAGTATTTAAGACTGACAAAGTAGTCTTTTTTTAAGACCCAATGAGAAACTTACTTAGAAGATAGTGCTATTTTGTTTGTTAAATAAATTACTGTCTGAAGGAGATTTGTTATGTTGCAACCTAAAGTCATTTTGGATGTCGATCCAGGAGTAGACGTTGGAGTAGCAGTTATCGCTGCACTAAAATCAAAGAATATTGATATTATAGGAATTTCGGTTGTAAGCGGAAAATGTTGAGGCAAAACTTGGATTCTTAGTGCATAGTACATTAGCTCTCTTCAGGAATTGAATGCAAAGCATCCAGATTTAGATATTGAATTAAACAATACTATTCAACTTACTCATATGGCGAGACCAGAGAACAATTACTAAGATTAATGTGTGATAAAATCCCTCTCGAGCCTCACATTAAACAAGCTATTGACTAAGGTATGTACGGTATTAAAGAGCTAAAGCAAGCATTAGATGATGCAGCAGCCAAGTCCGCTAAAATATTGGGATGGTAACTACCTTTTCTTATCTTTTATTTATTTATCGTAATTTGCCTAACACATAAGCTTTGTTTGGTACAGGATGATGACAATAATATATTGTTAGAAGGTAACAGAACAGAAGCAAGAGGTATCTATCACGCGAATAGTTACTTTCAATCCTATTATAGTTTCATTCAAACTTTTGGAAATGCTTATTTGCAAATATCACATATGGGTATTCATGCAGATTGATCAGAAGATGTAGAGTTATTATCTGCAATTACGACAAACATTGCTCCTGGACCAGAGAATAGAAAACAAAGAAGAAGAAAAGACTACAGAAGGTGTTTACTTGTGTACCAAGTACTTACACCGGCATCGTACATTCCTACGTTTAGGTATGCTAATGCACGTGCTGTATCCTTTGTCTCGGGATCCAAATTTGTCATTTTGAACTCTTAAAAGTACTCATGTATGATTAAGATATCGAACAGCAAACAGTAAACAATTATAAGAAATTGGGATGGTTCAGTGTTATGCAGATGAGAGAAAACCTAGCGCCGTCAAAAATAGTGATAATGCAATCATTATTTGGCATTTTTATATCTTCTCTTTTAGTGCTATCGCCATCATACTTTTTTGATATGTTTTCAAATGCTTCAGCTTCTAAGACAATAGTTATTCCAGAACAGCATTTATTCAAGGATGTCGATGGAAAAATGAATATTGCGGGAGTAGTCAAGAACAATGGAAATATACCGGTTCATATTGTTGTCGGACTGAACACCACCAGTACAACCAAGAACCTAAATGGTGATGATACTAATAATACTGAATCCGACCAGACTATTTCAACCATACAAAATAGGACGTACAGCAGAATTGTGTATCCATCCACTTCATCTCCTTTCAAATTCGTTGTGCCTTCTGGTAACTCGGTCCTGGGGAAGGCGTTTATTGTAAACGTAAGAGAACTTGCCGTTCCTTTATATGATAACTTGGTATTGAACTATAGTAATGTAGCCGCAGGTGATAATAAAGCGCTGGTAGGAACTGTAAAGAATGTGGGTCCAGTTGATCTGCACGACGTAAGTGTTTATGCATCAGTTCACAGTAACAACAAGACACAAATTGATTCTGTTAAGAGCAATCTGATTCCGGTTATAAAACCTGGCCAAGAGTTGCCCTTTAGTGCAGTTCCCGACCCCAGCGTAAGAGATGCAGTGATATATTTTAGCTGTGCTGGAGTCGATCTTGATGCACCAATAACAACTCTAAAGGTCGACGATGATGAAATCCTACCCTACGATTTGCAGGCTATAGCCAAAATAACTGGTCTTGAATATGTGAATACTACTGACAGCATTTCATTTGGAGTTAAACATTATAATCCGGATGGAGGAGATCTGTCGCTGAGGGTGCCTCAGCTATCACAGAATCAAACGGTGCTCGTAAAGATGGATGATAAAATATATGGCGGCGCATCAGTCGAAATGGATGGAAAGACTATTCACGTCAAGCTATTTGTGCCACCCGGGGATCATAAAGTAGATATTCAAGGGGTTAGGGACAAAGTCTAACTATATATGGGGCAGGTTGGCCTAACAACCTCCTCTACGGGGATCTATTGCTTAACTCAATATCCATAGTAAGGGTTGTACAAGCTTCTCTGTTCTCTGTCGAATGCCAGATAGATGGAGAAATGTAGTAATAATATTGACGTATGGCATCCCTAATACATTTTCGAAACAAATCATCTGTATATGAATCACTACCTTGGTAATATTATTATCCATAAACTGAGTCCTCACCATCGCCATTACCATTACCATTACCATCGCTATTACCATCTATACTACCATCATTATCGCCGTTACTATCATTGCCATTACTGTTACTATCCTCCTCTTCCACCTCTTCATCTTCTGCAACGATCGAATCCTCATCCATTAGCCTGTCAATACTGATGAGATAACCCTCCTAAAAATGAAGTAAGTTAGCCTTCTTCATCTTCTCCTTCAGGTCCACCCTAGTCACCGGCTTCTCCTTCCCCATCTTCCTCAGCTGTATCCGCTTCGCCTGTTGTTCCGGTTGTTGGTACTGTGACTGTTCCACCAGTCGTTGCAGCCGGCTCATATATTGGTTCAAAGCAATCCCTTATATCCTGTTCAGTAGGGACAGACTGTGCGGTGCCTTCTATCGCCTCAGCAACACTTTGTGCTGTATCACCGCCTTCTGTATTATCATCTGTAGTCCCTTCAGTGCCATCAAATAGACAACCAATGAACTCTGAGAAGTTGCTAGAGTCATCTGTGTCATCGGTAGTGGCCTGTACCCCGACTGGAGTCGTTGCAAATGTCAATAGCACGGTTGTAATAGCTACTATTGCCGATGGGTATATTCCTCTTTTCATGTTAGATTGCTAATATCATTCTAAATAAAACGTTTTTGATTGTAATTGTTATAAAACACGCCTGCAATGCTCCACCTAATATGATATCTCCGGCTTGATATATGCTAGAATGTATATTACAGCTCATAACAAATATTTGTCTAGGAGTCTCCGTGGACTCGTGGTCTATATGACAGTCTGTAGACCAACGGCTGCACTATTTACAATATCGCATGCCGAAATGTCGTTATATTTGTATAGAGTACAATGTAAAGCTTGTACGTAAACCTAGGAGACTAGCATAGTATGTGTTAAGGTAAATAACAATCTATCCATCATCTTGAGTGAGCCTGCAATATTAATTGCTGTCAGTAGAAATAGAGTCAAGTTATAAAATATATAATCCCTCATATAAACAGCAAAAGAAGATGCTAAAGCGTGGCTACATTATTCTAATTGCTGGCGGTGTACTATTAGTTGCAGGTGTAATTATAGCTGCGCTATGGGCTGGGTCTTTTGCAGGTCGATTCCTGGAAGAAAGCACAATTATCGGTCAGACCCTGATTCGACCTTCTGAGTCGATAAATGCAACATTGGAAGTTAATGATACATCACGTCCTATATCACTGGGATTACATTTTGAGCGAGAACCAACAACAAATGTTACTCTTAGAGAGACTGTTAGAGACCCGGGCGGTAGAGTAGTAAATACAAACGAATTTTTAAAGGATTTCTTCACCACCTTTAGGGTCAACAGTATTGGAAAATTTACCCTTACTGTTTCAAATCAGGGATCCATCCCTGTCAATGTTGATGGAATATTTGGTTACCTGCCGTTTGTCGGACAAAATAATCAGGTTAACCTCAGTCCATTAAATGGAATAATCATAGGAGTAATTCTATTTATAGTAGGAATAATAACGATCATAGTGGGCATCATACTCACCATTATAGATAGAAGGAGAGAAAACCGCCGTCCACCACCGTTGACCCGTTAGCATGAAATAAGAAGTGACAAGAAGTAAGCATTTTTTCAAGCAATTTAGTTTCCTGCTCTTCTTCTTATTCTCTGTTTATTATTTGTAATCTGGCTACCTGAATTTTCTAGAGCCCAAATACTTTGGCTGATGGTAGGATCGCTGAAGTCGTATATATAATTGACTAGCTAGACATAGACATAGCACAGAAAAACTTGTTTCTACAACTCCTTATGCTCTGGATTATCAAATCCGGCTTTTGGCGCTTCTTCGTATGTACCGATATACATGCTACTAACACCCTAATATCACTATTGAAATTGCTATGCACTCTTATTATTATTAGTAAAGAAATCCGTTATTCTCATTTGTTCCCTCATATTTTTATAGATTTCACTATTTCTTATCCACTCTTCTTTAGATACGGATAAATTCAGACATGCAA
>DASTUU010000360.1:0-10014 GCA_035759485.1 Nitrososphaeraceae archaeon | reverse complement strand
CCATTAAACCAGACAACCTGAGTTCCAGGGGTCACTGTGGCATTTTGTGGAATAAACGGTTGAGCAATGAACCGGGCTTCGTCATCTTCGCCCGGCCCGTGGTGCCCTTCATTAGGGATTACAATAACAAGATGTTTTACACTGTTTCCTACCATCATTTGGCCACTCTCATGAACGTTAGCGGCGTCAAGGTCTGTCTGGATCTGGGCTCCTGCAATTTCAAAGTTAGCGACAGTCGACGTGACTCCTACTACTAGAATAGCAGATCCTATTATTGCTCCGTATAATACGAAAGATATATTTTTCAATCCAAAAAAACTGGGCATAACGGGTATATTTGCGTAGCCTTATCATATTACTTATAAGTAATAGATGTTTTGAATAGAGAATTTTGTTTGAGCTTTTTTTATCTAAGTTTGACTAATTGAAGTATACAACTTCGGGAGGTGGATGGCATGTTACATCTGGAAGTAATTGTAATCGGCAGGAGCCTGATTCGTACCAGGCCGATCCTGTTGAAGACAATTGTAAATGCTCCCATTGCAGTTTCAAGGCATTGCTTCTATCAGAAATTGAGGGCGCTCCTTTGATAGCTTTTGTCCAGTCACCGGATAAATTTTAAATCATATTTGCTTAATAATAGGACTTGCGCTGCGCCCCGCTACGTGTGCATAGAAATGAATAAGCCAAATTGGGTGTGCGTTGGGTGCGGTATGTGGTCGTCAAGAAAATATAGTGTACAACGGCACATTTCTAAAGTTCATGATGGATATTCTATGATGGTCCCATTTACGGAATATATCGTAGGCAGACAAACTGGTCTTTATCTGCCTCCAAAGCAAGCTGCTTCGCCTGTTAGCCCGGGTATAAAATCTCGGGAGTCAGAAAAAAATTCGCCTTTAGATACTATGACCTCGGAATTTTGGAAGGAGATGGGAAGAGAAGCAGCGCGAAGGAATTTTCAGAGAAGATGGTAATGATCTTCATATAGCCGCCGTGACCTGAACCTTCCCATATCGACTGTAAATTGACAAAAGGAACCAAGTTGGCTATTGTCTTGTGAGTGAGCAATAACTGACACCCATAAAAACATACAAATGGGCTAGATAATCCCGGCAAACTTCATTGCATTGAACGTGGCTATCGTAGCTGCAACGCATATCATAAACCTCCACCGCATTGCAGGCAGCTTAGGTGTGTGAAGCTTAATCTGATGATTATCTACAATGTTTGTAATATAGTCTCTAACCTTTGCATTCCATATTTTGTATTCTATTCTGTGTTTTTTGAGGATCGTCTCTATCTCATAAATCACAGGTGCCCTGACTGAGCGTATATGCTGAATGTATTTTCTTGAAATTTCTACCTCAGCCTGAATGGCTATTAATCCCTGTTGCTGCAGATCCAATAGCCTAACATGTATCTCCCATGGTTTGATGAGCATCTTTGCAAAACCGCTCCCTATCTGACTGGGTTTTCTATTTTCAAATTTTACGCGTTTGAATCCTTCGAGAATTAAGGTATTGACTAATTCATCCTTTTTTATCTTCACCATTAAACTAAGATGGTCAAATTGTATTTCTTCATTTAAGATAAAGTCATGAAACCCCTTCATGAAGCCGATGCGCCTTGGGTACCTTGTCAGAAATTCAGCCATCGATTTAATACCAGGTTTCCTACATCATATTAAAAAGCTTCCGCAGTTTATTAAATCATCTTTTCTAGATTTTGGTCCCTGTCTAAGACCTCTGATGTAGATGTCTTGATCTGGACCTATTGTCATATCGTCCTTAGATAACCTTCTATCTGTGGGAGTTACTTTGAAGCCCCGTATTAATACAGCGGGTATTGACTCGCTACCTTCGCCCATCATCAATACCCCCGTAGTTGCCAAGCCGTCTGCAATTGCTCGTAATGTTACCCTCAAAACATTACCAAATAGGTCCTTTTTCCCCCTTTCGTCCTCGACAGGTTCAAACCCAGAGCAGCCTATAGCCACTCCGACTGTACCGATCCTAGTTGGCATAAGCCGACTATCTGCAATAACAATTCCCACACGGACTTTACGATGCATCAGAAATTTCAATCTCAGGTTGTCAGCAGTCTTAAAGGCATCGTTTGGATACAGGATAATAAACCCAGAGGGGACATTTGATTTATCGATTCCTGCATTTGGGGCAATCATACCGCCTCTGATCGAGAGCAAAAATCCAGGTAGCCCTCCAAGAATATGGTCTGATTCCCTTATGGTTATTTCTGCAATTTTGGGGTCCATATGAAACTTGGTTGCTAGAATCTGTGCCTTCTTGCTGACCTTAATGTTGCCAAGTTTGAGCAGCGCTCCCTCGCTCATCGAAACAAATTTGCTAGAAATTACGATAATGTCGTCGTTTTTAAATGTCAAACCTGATGATACGAGACTATCGAAGAGGTCAAACTTACCTCTTTTAATTGAAGAGTGAATGGCTAAGACTTCCAAATTCTTGGACAACCAAAAATAAAGTATGGGCACCTATAGTAATTTTCCTTTTTTCCAAAAAGTTTTAACGACGTAGCGTATCTATGTTTGTCTAGGAGAATATACCTTGGCAGGAATGACTATTACTGAAAAAATACTTGCACGCGCTTCGAATGAAGAAAGAGTTTCACCAGGAGATGTTGTCTTTGCAAAGGTAGACAAGCTAATGATGCACGATGTCTCAGGACCTGGAGTAATTGAGGTGTTCAACGAAAGGGAAAAGAAGGGAATGAAATTTGAGGGCATCTGGGATCCTGAAAGAGTATGGATAACAGAAGATCATTTTGTACCTGCCGCAGATAGGATTTCTGCTGACAATATAAACATGCTTTCTGCATGGGCTGAAAAATATGGGATAAAAAAGCATTTCAAATATGGATTAGGACAGTACGGAATATGTCATACCTTATCCCATGAGGAAGCTTTGGTATTACCTGGCGAGGTGTATGTGGGTGGAGATTCGCATACAAATACTACTGGAGCAATGGGCGCATTTGCCGCAGGACTAGGCCATACAGATATAGCTTATGTATTGATAAATGGAGTTATTTGGTTTAGAGTCCCTGAAACAATGCTTTTCAGATTATCAGGGAACAAGCCAGACTACATAATGGCAAAGGACATAATTTTGGCAATAATTGGTGAGGTCGGAACGGATGGAGCAAACTATAAAGCAATGCAGTTTTCAGGTGGCGTAGTAAAAGATCTTCCAATGGAAGAGCGCCTGACACTAACAAACATGACTACGGAAGCTGGAGCAAAAAATGGAATAATCGAACCCGATGCTATCACCGATCAATATATTCGTGAACGAACTGATGTCCAATATTCTTCAGTCGTCGGCGATAAGAACGCCGAATTTTCGGAAGTCTTTGACTATGAAATTAACAAGCTTGAACCAACCGTTGCCAAGCCCTTTTCGCCGGGAAATATAAGCGTGGCAAGAGACTTGCAGGGAGTCGAAATAAACAAGGCTTACATAGGTTCATGTACTGGAGCAAAACTAGAAGACTTAAGGTTAGCTGCCAAATTCATGAAAGGTAAGAAGGTAAAGATTCGCACTGAAGTATTGCCAGCGACCCAATCGATATATCTCAAGGCAATGAGAGAGGGACTAATCAATACATTCGTTGAGGCTGGAGCAGTAGTAGGTCCTCCCACGTGTGGCGCATGCTGTGGTGCACATATGGGAGTGTTAGGTAAGGACGAAATTTGCATAAGCACTACAAATCGAAATTTTCCAGGTAGAATGGGACATGTAGAATCACAAACATATCTGGCTTCTCCTATGGTAGTAGCTGCTTCATCTCTGACGGGAAAGATTACGGATCCAAGAGATGCGGTGAAAAATTAATGAAAGGAAGAGTCCACAAATATGAAAGAGATAATATTGATACAGACGTTATAATTCCCGGCCCCTACCTCAAAATTCACGACCATAAAGAGCTCGCAAAGCACACAATGGAAGGATTAGATCCAAAATTTCCAGAGAAAGTTTCAGAAGGTGACTTTCTGCTCTGTGGAAGCAATTTTGGCTGCGGCTCAAGTAGAGAACATGCTCCCATTGCTCTATCACATTCAGGCATTAAAGCGATTTTGGCCCCTTCGTTTGCAAGAATATTTTACCGGAATGCAGTTGATGGTGGGTATCTACTGCCGCTAGAAATTGAAGAATCTACAATTGAGAGAATTGACGATAAAGACGAGCTTGAGATTGATACTGCCAAGAATAAGATCACTAATCTATCCAAGAACAATGAGTCTTACAGTATGAAACCCTTTCCCGAGCTAATTGCAAAGATTGTAAAAGCTGGAGGATTAATGAACTACAAATATGACGAGGAGGAAGGGAAAACTAGAGGAGATACTTAGCAAGGCGCTCTACGCAGACGATCCTCATCTTTATTCAATAAGTTATCGCGACTTTGACTCAGTTGTCCATGTACCTCTCTTGGAGTTCCTAAAGATATCGGAGAATTTCGAAGTTATTCCTGCTAATAGAATTATAGTAGTCAGCAAAGATGGAGAGGTACTATACAAAAAGTTTTCTGCCGAGTCAGTTTAACTTCTATCTTCCTATATATCGGCGAATTTTTCAGTTGGCCTAATCTCTAGACGTGTTAGATTGGTTCTACCTATACCATCATAAAATTTCGCTATATTTGATTGGAATACTGGTCACTAGGCTCTCTTGTATGTACGATTGATCGATTTGGTCTAGTCACTCGTAACGATATAGGAATAGCGAAGTGTAGCTTGTTTGAATAAAACCAAAAGAAAAAGTGGGACTGCTTTTTCGCATCTTAGGTAAGTAGTTACGTTTCCCTTATTATCCTGTTGTATCTTCATCTCCAGCTGTTGTATCTTCATCTCCAGCTTCATCTCCAGCGTCTCCTTCATCTCCAGCTGTTGTATCTTCCTCTGATGGGGCTTCCGCTGAGGTAAACTCAAGTGGTTGGTTAGCATCTTCAGGCTGAGTTGCAAAGGCATTTACTGTGTAGGTTGCGGTGAATGGATCGTCTTCGAGCATATGGAGTGCAAGGGCATTGCCTGTAAATGGAACTGATGCAGAATTGATACCAGCTTCGTATGAGGGCCTGAACAACGTTATAGCAACATTTCCACCATCACCAGGCAAAGTTGAAGTCAATTCCGTACCGTAAGCTTCAGGAACATCTGTACTGTTTTGTGGGTCAAATTTATGCAAGACCACTACTTCGACTGGTTTGCTCGCTGTGTATGTCAGCACACCTGAATACACTGCGCCATCATTCCTGGGTGGTAGGACAAAAGCGATTTCGTGTGCTTCATGTCCTGGCAACGGGTCTTGTTCAGAAGCAACTGTTCCCTGTCTCACAAAATTCTGATTCACAGGCGGTTCTTGCGTTGCAGCAGCTTGGGATTGAGTTTGAGTTGCTGTTGCCCCGGTCTCAGTAGCAGTTTGGTTCTGAGTATTAGTTGTGTCCGGTGCTGTGGTCTGGTTCTGAGAGGTTGCACCGGTTGTAGTAGCATTGCCTCCGATAACTTGGTTTTGAGCAGTTGCAGTTGTTGAACCTCCTTCGTGAATAGCTAAAGCCTGTTGAGAAAATTGGCTTCCAGATAGCATGAATGCTGTTATGAATATCGTTGAGATAACTACGGTTGTTATTGCAGCGTGGCTTATCTCTTTATTTTTTTGCATTGACCCAAAGTCTAGGCTATGAAATTTATGTGTTTGCCCTCTATCGCTTTTTCCGAACATTTGCCTGCATAGCAAGAACGTATACGAGTTAGCTATCATTTTTCATATTGCAAAATATGTTTCCTAATGTCAATCAAGCTCTTTATTCAAAGCACTTGTTCAGTCTGCATTTCGAAAATGGGGAGTAAATATGTATCAATTTATAGGTCGCGTTGAAGAACCCATCCTTGCGGATAGAATTCGCTTTGCTTTTCACGTTCTCCTATTCCAGTGGCGTATCTCCATATGTCAATTCTTTCATCAACGTGTACAGATCCTTGGATTTTTCGTAAAGCTTGAACTTCCCTTCCTAAATCATATTTGTATGCCTTCGTACTCATTGTCATATCTTCGTTCCTATTAACCTGACAAAATTTGCATTTACCATCAAGTGTCACTGTTTTTTTGTCTTCTTCGTTAACAGGATAGGCGGTGCATGCGACTGGTTTTTTATTGTAAATTCTGCACTGAAAACCACCGTGTGGCGATCTTTTTGAGCTATCGGTATCCAAAAATGGGCAGAGATTTCCGTCAGAATTCTTTCCCATCAACTGATATGCAATAATCGTTTTGGGGCCATTTTTGCTTCTATTTGTTCCAATTCCCAATCGCGGCAAAATTGTTATTTCCAGGCCCATTTCCTTGGCATGACTTTCGATTTTTTGTTTTTCATCAGGAAGAACCAGAACACCGACTTTCCCATATTCAATACTTGGATAATACTCGCGATATATACAGCATTCAGAACACTCAGAAATACAGTTAAAGTATCTTAACATTTCACACCTCGGCTTTTTTTCTCGTCAGTAACAATATAGCTCATTTCTATGCTGTCTGAAGATAGACTCGAAAAACTCATGAATTGAATATCGTAAACTGTTTTGTGTTTTTTCAATAACTTGAGATCGAATTTCTTATTCTTGTCGTTTTCCCTGTTCACTTTCTTTGGATTTTCCTTGTAGATGCCAAAACGCAGGATAGCTTGTTTTTCATACCCTACCTTAAAACGTTGATAGTTGTCGGATATTTGCAGCTTTTTTGCAAATCCTGTGCGTTCATCTATGTGCTGCGCCGTATTGTAAAGAATAAACCAATAATTGTTTTTTTCATTCTCCCCTTGTTCCACAAACCTTAATCTGATCTCGTCATCTGGCCACCAACGTATGGTTTTATCCCAGAGTTTAGAAGCGTAGCGCATATCCTCGAATATCGGAAAGACATTCATATAGACATCATGATATCGATATCCAATCCCAATAAAGTCATCGTACCAGAGTATATTTTTCAAGGGTTGAAACTCTATCATTTTTAGGGCATTTTTCTGTTTCGCAATGGTTTATGGGTTTTTGATCCTACCAGTTGTCTTCGTGTCGTGATCTCCCATGCGAAACCCCCCAGATGCTTGAAAAGTTAGATTCAGACCTGCCCAATAAAAATGATGATTATCAAGAAGAGGTTATCTACAACTTTTCAACAGCTTCTATGTGACACTCGTGTCCTCTATGTTCTTTGTCTATCATTTCAGCCTCCTCCTTGGATATAGGAAATTGTCCATTGGTCAAATGCGACTCTCCTTCTTTTTCCAGCAATACCTTTTTGCATACGTCGCAAATCAATTGCTGTACTATCAACCTCTGATATTACACCTGTCTTATTATTAGATGTTTACAAAAAATTTGCCTCACTAAACTAGAAGAACTATAATATGTCTGAGGGCATTGTACTGGCGATTTGGACATCAAGGTTTGCGCTTTCTGCGGCAAAGAATTTTCGCACGAAGGTTGGCCCCACGTAGAAGGGGACTCTAATAGAGGAGTAATGAAAATAGAACAGTTCTGTTCTAAGGAACATAAGTACGATTTCCTGACCTCAAAAGAAGATAATACTTAGATATTCAGAACGATGATAATAGGGGCAGAGATGCTACAGCTGCGTACAAATGCAAGCATTTATTTTATTCTATGAGTCAAATAAAACCCCAAAACCGATTTAAATTGGGGGTGGTGATCTTATCATTCACTTTTGAAACATTCCTCCAAGTGTATTGCGCATGTTATCTAGAAGTCCACCTTTTTTAGTTTCCTTTTTCGCTACATCTTTAAAGCATTCGCTGCACAATGGTCGCAAATTTGTTGGTCTATTGTCTTTTAGAGAACCATTGATATGTTCAAAATAAGGATGATTGCTAGGGCCAAACTTTCTTGAGCAATTGTGGCACCTATAACGCGCTCTTTCAAGTACAGTCTGTTTTATACTTAATGTCAAGTTCTCGTATTTGCGTTTGTCTACGTTACTGTTTGAACCTCCTCCAAAAAACGACAATCTGGAGAGATCCATATCCTGAAAACATAATATATCTTACGGTTGCCAGGCTAAGGAAGCGTTTTGGATTTAACATGTTTTCGTACTTTGGGGAAATAAGTAAGAAAGACTGTAACCCTCTGCATTGGAAAGCTAACTAAGAGAACTATGCTGATTTATTGTGAGAAGGTTCTGAACGCTTCTGAGTTATAACACTGTTTATTCTTTTGTGTGCGGCTTCAACATAGCTTTGGTCTATTTCGGTTCCTACAAAATCAACATTTAGACGAATGCAAGCCAAAGCAGTATTTCCAATGCCCATAAATGGATCATACACTAGCATACCTTTTCTAATTCCGTGAAGTTTTATGCAGAGATAGGGCAGTCTTTCTGGAAAAACGGCAGGATGAGGTCTTTCTTGTCTTATGGTTGGATAAGGGATGAACCATACATTTCCTCTGTCTCTCTTGTCCTCTATCGCTGATTTCCATCTGCCTATGTTGGTTTTGTCTTGATAGGGTACTCCTATAGCAAGTTTGTCCAGCCTTACGTTTCCACCCTTTGTAAAATGAAAGATATATTCGTGAAAATCGTTTAGGAAGCGTCTGCTAATAATTGGTTTAAAGTGTCCTATGGATACAACCTGGGAGGATGAGAGAGATCCTGTCTTAGCAAGGTCATCCTTCTCTATAGATATAGATTTTATCCAATGAATGGTATTTTGTAATCTATAATCTGAATCTGCAAAAACCTTCGCTACTTCTAGGGGTAGCAGTGAATCTGAGGGGGCACCTGACACATTGAGGAAAAATGAGCCCTCTTTCTTTAGAGTGTCGTAACTTGTCCTTGCAATATCCGAAAGCCATGATAGGTAATCTTTTCTTTCCCTTTTGTCCATATAGCTTTGATACCTTTTGTTTAAGTTATACGGGGGGGATGTAACAATGACATCTATGGATAATCCATCAGAGATGATTCTATTCATAAAGTGTATACAATCTTCTTGATAAATTTTGTTGAGCTGTATCACTTCGTTATTTCAATATGCTGGGGACCTGTACCCTTACTTATAAACGTGTTATTGACCAAAATTGACAAAAGATATGGACCGGGTGGGATTCGAACCCACGACCACCTACGTTTCCTCTGTCTGCCATATTTTCTAGTACGCAGAACATGCAAGGCAGGTATTCTACCGGACTAAACTACCGGCCCGCTAGGGGTATTTCTTGGCTTGTCATAATTAAATCTTATATTCAATATCATTTTGTACTTTTAGCCTGTCTTAGCCCACATGAGATAGTCCTATTTAAGTGACTGTATGTTTAGAGTAAACTATATTATTATAAAAAAAATAGAAAGCCTTTTAGGAGTTTACGTGTCCAAGTCAAGTGATGTCTACTTTGCTTAAAGATAGGGTTTGGGTAATGCTGTCTGAGGTTGCCAAGAGAGGCATCTATCCTCTGCATGCTTCCAGATTGGGCGTATTTAGAATGCCTGTAGAAATTACCGAACGATCTGCTATTACTAATATATTAAACGAGCTCAAAAGCACAGGTTTTAAGATTGAAGCTTTTGCAGACCGGATATATGTAACTTACAAATGGACTGAGCAGGACTCTGACCCTATAACTGGGAAACGTCTATCTGCCGATCTATGGATTATGGTGGAAGTAGTGACCGGAGAAGTGGTGGATATTATTTATCAAATAAAACCAATAGAATTCTTTGGCGACCATTATTGGGTTAAAGACTATAGGAAAAAAGCCGACGACAATGCGAAGATGGTTATTGACACTATAATTAGAAATACTACTATTGGTGATAAACTGATTTCTCACTATCAGAAATCGCAAAAGATTTCTCTGGAAGATGCAATAAAAAAATTAGAGCAGCTAACTCCTTTAGCGAAGAATCCCAAGTCAAGAAGCGCGGCCGCTCTCCAACAGCCACAACAACAACAAAAGCCGGCAGC
>DASTUU010000359.1:0-2148 GCA_035759485.1 Nitrososphaeraceae archaeon | reverse complement strand
TGGGCTTCACGTTTAAAAAAAGAAAATTTACCAGCTTTTATGTCATCAAATTGGTGGAAATGGCATTATGAATTGCAGAAGGCTTCTAAATGTGTTGTAGGAGAAGCATACGGTTATTCCTCACAATATACGGTCGACTGTAATGAATGTGAGAGAATTTGTGTCAAATTTCTGTATTACTTTACGCTAAATCTTCGAGGAAAGTTGGAATCAAATAAGCAGGATTTTGTAAAGCATTGGAATGAAGAGCATAATAAGGGTATTTCGCTACTCCTCGGTCACGCCGAGAAACATGCAGACAAATGACATGCCCTCTTTCATATGATATCCAACAAGCATATTCTTCAAGGTATGGAAGAGTGTCTTGTACCTAATATGCATAGGTCATGGGTTAAAGGCTCTGGATATCGGCCACCAGTTGCGGGGATTCCGAATACTAATCCAAGTCCCCGCCTGGCCCCTATTTCTTTAGTTGAAAAGCAACAAAGATAGCATAAAAAATAACCAATGTTATTTATTTATGTTATAATATCCTAATGCAAATTGGAATGGTGTGATTAGGGCGGGAGATTCTGCAGAAGATGTATGTTTCTGAGTTACTGTCAGATATGCATACACCGTTACCAATGCCAATGAACATGAAGCCGGTCGAAATGTTTGAAGTGAATGTCTCGGAGATAGAACAAGAAGACGAGACAACTACCAACGGATAATCTAATCTCTACATCTGATTGTTGCCTTTCTCAGTTATTGTATATTCGTCACTGCTGCTCCCTTTTTTTAACCATCATGTCTCTTCAAGAAAGTCTAATACGCCTAAAACAAATTTCTCGTTATTATCAAACTCTAAGGTTAACTCTTTAACCTGTTCATGTTCATACGTCAACTTTTCAAGAGCATATCTTGGAGTTTAGCCATCACATGTATAATAGATAGGAAAATTCATAGGCTGCAGGAAGAAGTTCAGAGACTTAAAGATAACACTTTTGATGCAGACGGCAAACTAATTCTTACACAAAAGGAATTAGATGATTTAGATAAACCGTAGAGAAGAGAAAAGAAAAGAAGGAAATGTCTTATCATTTCCTTATGTAGTTCCTGAATTGACTACCGAGGTATACTATTGCGGTATGTATTCCCCGGTGGAATGAATGTTTGAATGAAAGGGAATTGCACTCAGGTTATATGTGGTATTATCTATTTACTGTTCAAAGCATCAATTTGAAGGTTAAAAAATCCGGTTTAGCCATTATTACTATTCTCGGGATACTGATCCTTTCTATGAGCATCTGTACAGATTATGATGATGCATATGCACAAGGAGGAAGTAGCCAATCTGGAATATCATCTCCTTGGACTACCGGAGCACCTCTGCCTACTCCAAGGTCAGAAATCGCTGGTGCTGCTTTGAATGGAAAGGTCTACATTATTGGAGGATTTGGCGAAAGTGGTCAAAGTACTACAACTGTAGAAGTGTATGATCCTATTGCAGATAAATGGACCACTGCGGCTCCTTTGCCACAACCATTAGATCATACTTCAACAGCATCTTATGACGGCAAACTGTATGTAGTTGGAGGAGGATACCTAAACAGAGATGCTTTATCAAATAAATTATTCATTTATGATCCGACTATTAACAAATGGACAGAAGGAGCAAATTTGCCAGCTGCTCGCGGAGCACTCACTGCTAATTTTATCAATGGAATTTTGTATGCAGTAGGAGGGGTTGATGTTTCGAGAATATCCGACAATAACTTTGCATATGATCCAAGGACTAATACATGGACAGAAAAGGCATCAATGCCAACTGCAAGAGAACATCTGACCTCTGCATTAGTCAATGGAAAATTGTATGTTATAGGAGGACGAAGTGCAGGTATGGCAGCTAATGTAGGTGCTAATGAGGTTTATGATCCTGTCGCAGATAAGTGGAATGTACTAGAATCAATGCCCTCTAAAAGAGGTGGTTTAACCTCTGCAGCAGTTAACGAAACCATCTATGTGTTTGGTGGTGAGGAACCAAGTAGCACATTTAACAATAACGAAAAATATAATCCGAAGACTAATACATGGACATCCGATATACCAATGCCAACAGCCAGACATGGATTAGCGGCTGTAGCAATTGATGATAAGATATATGTC
>DASTUU010000358.1:0-2561 GCA_035759485.1 Nitrososphaeraceae archaeon | reverse complement strand
GATTCCATTATATGGAGTTACAGACGATCCCAAATTTGATTTTCTTGCATTTGCAAGGGTAATCTTTGCTGCTCAGCAAGGAACTCTAATGGAGTTGGGGATAGGACCCATTGTAACGGCAGGATTATTAATGCAGTTGCTAAAAGGATCAGATTTGCTAAAACTTAACTTCAAAAATCCAGACGATAGAGCACTTTTCACGTCAGCTACCAAAATAGTAACAATAGTGGTGATAGTTGCAGAAGGTTCATTATATGGCATAAGCGTCTACGGGCACCTTGTGGCAAGCCCTGCATTCATACCTGTGGTAGTAGGACAGTTGATTGCCGCGAGTTTCATCGTAATGATGCTCGATGAGCTGGTCCAAAAAGGTTGGGGTCTTGGATCCGGCATAAGTCTGTTTATTATGGCTGGTGTGGCTCAGGGCATAATGTGGAGTATGTTCAGTCCCATTCCAGCACAAGATGGCCCAGTTGGTGTTATCCCATTCGTCATTCATTCCGCTATAAATGGAGATATTACTGATGCAATATTCAGAGTAGGCCAGCTTCCGAGCTTATTTGGCCTTTTTGTGACTTCCTGTATACTATTGTTGCTAGTGTATATCCAAGGCATTCACGTAGACATCCCCATAGTCTCTACAAAATACAGAGGCTTTACCGCTGTTTACCCTATAAAGCTGCTATATACGTCAAATATCCCGGTTATATTATCCTCGGCTTTACTGGCAAATGCGGTTTTCATGGGTCAGATGTTGTGGGCTAACTATAATCCTCAAAATACCAATCCTGCGTTTAATTGGATTGCACAGTTTGATCCTGGTAGCCCCCAGTCCCCCACAGGCGGACTTCTTTATTATATAACCTCTCCCAAAAGCTTTGAAGTCGCATTACAGGACCCGGTACGTGCAGTGGTTTATGTTATCTTCTTAACCACAATCGTTACTATATTTGGTAGGCTTTGGGTCGAACTTGGTGGCTTATCCGCCGGTAAAGCTGCCAAAAATTTACTGGATGCTGATGTACAGGTTCCTGGTTTCAGGCGGTCAGAAGGCTCAGTGGAGGTTCTACTTAATAAGTATATCCCTTCTGTGACAATTGCTGGCGGTATTATAATCGGATTATTGGCCTCTGTGTCTGATGTGTTGACTGTCTTTGGTTCAGGAATCGGAATTCTGCTTATGGTTGACATTTTAGTGAATTATTATAATCTTCTTATCAGGGAACAGGTCGATGTTCACATGCCTAAATTGGCGGCTCTTCTTGGAAGAAAATAGTAGTATACGGGCAGTAATAGTGGGTATACCGGGAGTCGGAAAAACAACCGTCATTTCGGAAGTAGAAGCCATTCTTGAGGCGAAAGGACTCAAAGCAGAAACAGTTGTATTTGGATCACTAATGTTTGAAGAGGCGAAAAAGAAGGGGGTCAAAAATAGAGACGAAATGCGTAACCTTTCTATTGAAGAACAAAAAAACCTTCAGGAAGATGCTGCTAATAGAATAGCACGAATGAAGGAAAGAATCGTAATTATTGATACACATCTCTTCATAAAAACGCCCGAATGGTACTACCCTGGCATTCCAATGAATGTAACCCAAATCGTAAGACCAACTCATTTACTGCTAATCATTGCTAATGCAGGCGAAATTTTAACGAGACGTCAAGTGGATACGACTAGGCACAGAGATCTGCCCTCCGAAGAAGAGATTCAACACGAGATTGATATTTCAAGGATCATGATAGTGTCATCAGCAAATCTAACCGGATCTCCTTTTACCATTATTAAAAATGATAACAATCAAGCAAACAAGGCTGCTCAGGATATAGTTAGCATCTTGGTGGGAAAGTAGTTGGTTATAGACGTCACTTTCATGTTTTCAGTTATTATGCAGATCGGGCTTGCTCCCAAATATACCACGCATCCATTGTTTCCAGATATGGTATCGGCGATGATTGTGTCTGCTGTTATATCAATAGGGATGAATTGCGCCTTTGCAATGCTTAGAAAAAAGACTACGGATGTAGGGAAAATGACGAAGGTTATGAAGGAGACCAATGAGTGGCGAAAGCAGTATACAGAGGCTATTAGGAAACAAGACAAGGTTCGGATGGAAGAGCTAAAGAAAAAACAGGCTTATGTAAATAAGATGACAATGGAGATGCAACAGCAACAGATGCGGCCTATGCTAATATACATGATGCCTTCGTTCTTACTTTGGATTTTTGTTTTTCCTTCAATATTTGGAGCTACCACAGCGGTTTCGCCTATTCATATTCCATGGATTATGTGTAGTGAGCAAAACGTTAAACTTGACACGCAGGTAGATGAGAGCGGCCAACCTAGGGGAGCTTGTAGTGTTGAAGGGGAAGTTTTTCTTTGGGGCTGGTTTCTAATAACGTCATTTGCTTTTAGCGGCATAATATCAAAGATAACTGGAACGTCCATGCCTGGCATCACATGAGACGTGCGAATTTATGGAAAACAGTTCGCTGGAACCAAGACTGAGTATAATAATATCCGGTTGGCCTGCTGTTGGCAAGACTACAATGGCGACTGAGCT
>DASTUU010000357.1:0-1014 GCA_035759485.1 Nitrososphaeraceae archaeon | reverse complement strand
TCATAATTTTCGGATTGTAAATACAACCCTCTGACATAGGGTAATTCCTGCAAACAGGCAAACAAGGAGAAGCGCAAATTGTAAGATTCCCTCCAATGGGATTAGACCCAATATTCCGACAATCAGGAGCCTTTCAGCTCTTTCGCCTATTCCAACACCCTTTAGCTCAATGCCGACTGCCTCGGATTTCGCTCGAGTATAGCTAACTAACAGAGATAAGGCTAAGGCTACCTGAGAAATTACTGGATTAGCATGGCCTCCCAAGGCTATGCCTATAAAAATGATGGATTCTGAAATCTTGTCAAACACAGAGTCTAGGTATGCTCCCTTATTATCGCTTCGTTTAGTAGCCCGGGCGACGCACCCATCCACTATATCTAAGAATCCCGAGATAAGAAGCATCATACTTCCAGCCAAAGAAGACACATACCAGTTGAGCCCCAAAGAAGACACAGATGACATGTATATTAGGCCGCTTGCAGCCGCAAAAATAAGGCTCAGGGCAGTCCAAAAATTTGGGCTCAATCCGCTGGATGCAAAAAGAGCGCCCATCCTATCCAGCCTAGGGCCCAAGGATTGTCTAAGCTTGTTTAGCACACTTTTTGTGCTTGGGGTGGATATATTAAATTCATTTCGGATCTGTAGCTGCCTATACCACTAAATGCAGCAGTTAAAGGGGCTGTGGTTTGCTATAACTACCACCTATTTAAGTATATTAACACAACTCTCCATATTTGGTACTGAATATTTTATCTGTTTTTATTTCTTAATTCCTTAATAACTATTATTTCGGATTTAATTCGACCTTTGCAAACAACGGACCAGAACAGTAATGTATGCCAGGATCAGACTTGCTTGCCTAATCAGGACCAACTGTGGAGCTCTTTCCACAAAGTCCTAGTAATAGGACTGGGACAATTAGGACTACCAGTAGCTAAATATATCAAAGAAAGAGGCTTTGACGTATATGGATATGATATTAGCACAAAAGCACTTGAACGTGCAGAGAAAATA
>DASTUU010000356.1:0-2723 GCA_035759485.1 Nitrososphaeraceae archaeon | reverse complement strand
GTTGGTTGTTTTTAGTTTAATATTTTCTATCTCTTCTTTTTCTAGAACCACATAGCTATTCTTTGTAATTTCATACCCTTTTTTGATTTCTGACCATGGAACTTCTCTTTCTTCTACAGGACACCATTTTTTGTATTTGATCCTGTGTCCCTTTTCACATAGTTGGCTAAAGGAAGTGTAATCTTCTTTTTGCGTAGCCGAGAAAACCTGAATCGGTATATTCACCAATCCAAATGATATAGCACCTTTCCATATGCTTCTAGCAGCCATTGCCGCCATCCCCTCTGTGAGCCTTTGTCCTCAGAAGTAGAATGGTTTTGACTCTATTTATGATCTTGAGGACAAAGCTATGTAGCTTTAGTTATGTTCATTTTTCTGGTAGAGCTCTTCTAGTAGAGCTTCAAAACAGCTTTGGTCTGTACAACGTTTGTAGTTTTAAACCTACACAGCAAATACTATGCCTTCGATAGATTGACAGGCTAAAACCAGCGTACAAACTGGTTGGTGCGACTCATTGTACTGCAGGTAGACCTCGGTTCACCTAACTAACCCTAAAGGTTTCAGCCCAAGTGGGAAAAGATGAACCGCCTGTAGTTTTTAGTTTTACTTTATTGTGTGTAGTAAGACTATAGATAAAGGTAGAAATACTATAGTTCTCAAACATATCAAGGTCTAAAACCGGTGCCGAAACTGGTTAATGTAACATAAAAGAATATGAACGAACCAATAGCTGCAGGGCAGGCCTCGGCTCAATTCGCCAGGTTTCGCTCCATATATCCAACTCTCTGGAGAGTTGGGCCGCCTGCAGTTTTTATCTTTATCTTTCTTCATAGTTTGTCAAATGAAACCCTGCTTTCTCTAACGCCTCAAAAGACTTTGATAGTTTCTGCTTTCTCAATATCAGTCGTACTGCTTGTTCTTCTCGCTCTCTTCCTCTCCGGAGTCTCAACGATTCCTGAGAGCGCGGCTTCGGGTCCGGTTGTCCGGTAGACAAAACCTACTACCTACTTTCTTGTCCACTTGTCAAGTTAGCTTAAAGAAGTCATATTCATATAACTTTGGGCATATCAGTTACAAGTACATCGCCGTTCATGTTTACAATTGGTGACCCACTAGAACCTCTAGTCCCTACTATGTGATGGTCAAACTTCTAGCATGAGTCTTTATACAGAATCCTTTTAAGTTATGTGGTGAACCTATTGTAATAGCAAGAAGACGGCATGACCTGGTTTAAGGATACCCACTCACATATTCTAGAGTCAAAAAATAGATCACATAGATTATTGTATTGTCCTTTGTGCGAGAAACTAATAGCAAAAGGTGAATGTCGATTACTTCGGCAAGACACCCACGGAAGATTGTATGAAGTTAAGAGATATAATTACGATCGGAACCGCAGGGAGCTACGGTCAGAGCGCAGATACCGGCGAAAGGACCAAAGAAAGCATGAGACTTCATTGCTAGAACTGAGTAGAATAGTTAAGCACATTTTTTGACTTCTGATATCAAATGTACTATGGTACTGAGGGGAAAAATTACCACCGACTCTTCTGATTAACATGGCTTTTGAGTCAGTCGCTATGAGGATCTTGACAATTTACTTATCCTCCGTGATTGATTTAAGAGTATCTTTGATGATCTCCGAGGTTCTACCAGATCCAAATATTGGTTTACTTGGGAAATTACGGTTTTGTCTAAGACCTGTTTGTGCAATAGCCTCTACTATTTTGTTTGTGTCAGTACCTGTCAACACATTCCAACCATCATTTAGAGTCTCTACCCATTCTGTATTATCTCGAATTGTTATACATTGAATGCCCAATAGGTAAGACTCCTTCTGTATGCCACCAGAATCCGTGATGACTTTTTTTGTATTGAGCATTAGCTTGATAAAATCAATATATCCTACAGGTTCAATCAGTATCACATTTTCGCAATTTTCCAATCTGTCATATAGGTCCATTGTCTTGAGCTTGTTTCTAGTACGGGGATGCATAGGAAATATAATTCTCATATCTACACCTATCTTCGAGAGAGTTTCAAATACACGTATTACAGCATTCATATTTTTCTCATAATTTGTATTCTCCGCTCTATGCATCGTAAAAAGCATGTATGACTTTGGTTTTAGCTTAAGGTTGTCCAGAATTGAGGATTTTGATGCCAAATTGACCGCATCTTTTATTATTTCGACAGATAGGTCGCCAGAATATATTGTCTTACCAAATACATGCTCCCTTTCTAGGTTTTTAATGGCTGTGTAAGTGGGCGCAAACAAATAGTCGCTGATATGGTCAGTCAATATTCTATTCATTTCTTCCGGCATGTTCCTGTCAAAACTTCTCAATCCTGCTTCTACGTGGGCGACCTTAAATCCTGCTTTTGAGGCCGCAAATGCTCCTGCAAAAGTAGAGTTTGTGTCTCCATAAACAAGCACAATTTCAAATTTAGAATCAAGAAAAACTCTCTCTAGCCTCTTTATCATTTCACCCGTCTGAAACCCTGGTTCTCCGGACCCTACTTCTAATTCAATATCTGGTGACGGCAAATCGAATTCTTTGAAGAATATTTCTGATAACCTGTAGTCGTAATGTTGTCCCGTATGTATAATAACATGATTTGAAAAGCACGTTATTGCTCTATGAATCGGGGCCAGTTTAACAAAGTTGGGTCTGGCTCCGACTACTGAAGCAATTTTCAAAAAGTGATATCAGTATATAATG
>DASTUU010000355.1:0-6855 GCA_035759485.1 Nitrososphaeraceae archaeon | reverse complement strand
GTCACAGATTTTCGAAATTTTCGGATATCCTTGAAAATAACTATGCGCGCCTTTTCTTTATCCAGTTCCCTTAATATGTCGTCCATTGAATTCGTAGAGCCGTATTGATCTTCTGGCACTGACATTATGATATTGAGTGAGGATACTTATCCTTATTGGTTAGCTAGTTAATTATCAGGAAGTATCTCATCAAATCAAATCAAAAATAATTCCAGAGAAGCAATTCATATGGGCTCCTGTCAAGACGATGGTTGAGGTTGTAAGACTATTAACTCAGTGGATAGCAGAAGTAGTTTTGAAAAGCGAGGGATAGCAAATTGTTAATATAATGCTCCTTTTCTATGACGATGTCTGCTATAAACACAGTAACCATAATTTTAATTTCCGACGATAACAATATACGCAATATGAAAGAAGAATCTCATTGGTTCACAAGTGCATTATACACATAGTAGCTGGAAAGACGCTTGATATCATTAGTTCAGAATCCATTTGTCATTGACCAATACCCCAGAATAGGGAGATAAGGGCAATACCGAATCAAAGGCACCTGCCCTGTTCTGAAAGCAATGCGGGCATGACAGATTCAAACTGGATAAGATATGAGGTAGTCGCCCAGCTAATCCCTTAGCCAAAGAGCCAAACCGATGAATACGGTCAATCTACGGAAGAATGGATGACAAAGGACCTTTGGTAAAGTATTATAATAATGACTTCATCCAACCATGGTACTTTGACATTAGGCTCGACTACTCCGTTAAGTGAGAATCTCGAGGACTGCGTTGGCAAGACAGTTATCATTAAATTGAGAGGAGGTAAGTCTGTCCGAGGAAAGTTGCTTGATTTCGATCATCATATGAACTTAGTTATCCGAGATGCGGTCGAGCTTTTAAACGATAATGATCATGGCTCTACGAGCGCAGGTAGTAAACTGGGGACTATTCTTCTTAGAGCAGATAACATACTTACTATCGCTATCGAATCTCCAATTAAGAGTTAGAATTACTAACACACATTATGAATGGTACAGTTGACGATGACAGTCAAAGAAGTATGTAGTGTCAAAGGGATATAGTGGATTTATAGACAAAAAATGCTTGTTACTTTAGTCATCTATAGATGGCATAGTTAGTATTGATCTGGCAATTTTTACTGGCTATTTCTTACGTTTTTTAGTAAGAGGTCTAGTTCTCAACTGTCGCCCACAGCACGGACAAAATATTCCGTTATGAAATAAGTATACTTCACATTTGCTGCAATACTTTATTCCTAATTCATAGCTAGCCATACCTACTTTGATTTTGGTACAAATGTTCCTGCATACCAATGGGAAACAGGGGAAAGAAAATGGCGGTTCTTATAATGATTGCAATACCATTACGAGGGCGAGGGTACCGAGGCGTAGCAAATAAGGGGTCTCTACGAATCGATCATTAGAATTATACCTATTCATGAGAAAAATTAGTACTTTAGTACTATGGGCCGCGGCCTATGTGTACCCCTTGTATGGGTACTCCTTGTAAGGTAACTTTTTCTCGTTTGTTTACACTTGTGCTCCACATGCCATGTAGTTTAGTTTAGTGATTACCGCTAATGATCTGGGATAAGATATTATTATCTCTTTAGTTGATGATGATGGGTCTACACCCACTTGAACTGAGAAACCAAAACGTCCTTTCTTCTGGTTCAAAGGAGGAATTAGTTGCCTCCGCCTCTCCGCAGGTTCTCTATCTGTAATCAGTTAAGATGACTTAGTGACATACCTTTCATATATAGGGTGTTCACGATAATGTATCACCAGCTTAACCGAAGTAGCCGTCTTGTCCTCTTCCTTTAAATAATAATTGGAGTACACCATTGTCGAGTCTCCATTTCTTTCAAATTCTGTAATAGTTTCATGCGGACTTGTCTGTTGTCCTTGAGCGTCCCTGCCGTACAATGACATTCTTAACCCATTAAGCTGCATTATAGGTGAACAGTCCAAGCGAACTTGTATTCTGTCGTCGTCAAACTCGACATGTGTGATATCCATTAACAAGGGTGCTACTACTATTATAAATGGAGTATAAGCTCCGGCCCAAAATCCAAGACCTAGAGAGCGGGCCACAGCGTCTCTAATATCTTCAAATGGCTTATTCAGATTTTGAAGTTCCGACGTTAAGCGCATTTGAACTGCTCTGAGTTGACTGCTGGTATTACCGGATTTGCTCACAGCGTAACAAGGATATTCTACACCGAACGAAACCGCGAAGGGATTGGATCTCTGGTAAAAGTCAAATTTTATTTTGTTTGTTATTAATCCTAATGAACCTATTATCTGACTTGTTCTAATTTGATCACCTGTAGCTATTTGTTTCAGGAGATCATTTAACTGACTTATATCGTACACCTGGTGCATCAATAGTAAGTGGTCTGTCCTGACTCCATCTAGTACATTTGTGACATCTTCCAACAATCTGATGTACAAAAATTGAATATTCCAATTGTCGCTTTCTCCAGACCTAAATAAAAGTACCTTTGTCTCAAAGTAATTCCAAAAACCGTGTTGTTGTATTCTTTGTCTGAACTTTTCAACGTTTATCTTATTACTTGATATAGTACCCTCAGTATCCTGCATTACCTGTAAGTCTGCTAGGAAGAAGGCCTTGTCTTCAAAAGAAATTTCCCTGGAGAAGAGATGTCTCTCTGATTGCTTCAATTCTTCATGAAACTCTCTTGTATATACTACAAAGGTGTCCATTATAGTCTGGGAATTATGTGTGCTTTCATATTTTTTATATAACTGAATCAAGTCGTTCTTGAAGGAATTGTAATGAAGGCTGTCTTCTTTTTGACGGGGGCTTTCACCTTTATCATTTTTGTGTTCCTCTACATCAATCGCAATTCCCATAGGAATAGAGCTCCAATCCTTATGCGGGATTCTTATCGTAGACAGTCTTCTTACGTTCTTAAATACACACTCGAGATCATTGGCAATAATGGTATAACCGTCTGTTTTCGAAATGACTCCGTTTTCTCTTTTAATGTCGTCCACGACATCTCTTAGAGGGCGTGAAAGGCAACACTCGTTAATGAACTCCTCGTCAAAACCACTTTTCTTTGCTAGGTCCTTACGCAAACTGTCAGAACCTAGAGTATCTGCAAAAATAAGGTACCTTTTCAGATCTATGTCGTAAATGACTGGTATAAGGGGATTTATATCTTTATGAATAAATCTAACAAATTGCATGCTGCAATTTTCTAATTCGGGTAGCTCTGGTAAGGTAGGCAAATGAAGCCTAAAGTATAATCCACAAAAATTGTGTAAAATATGGCTTTTTTGATGGTTTTATGAACGATTAGGGGTTCAATAAGTATAGAAAAAATCCAAGTCGATGTCTTCTCATCAGCCTTTAGCTATTAATATTTGCCATAACGTTACCACGCACAAACAGTCTCGCAAAATGTATGCGAGTCTCTGAACCATACATCTAGGTATATTATTTCGGGGTTCAAGCCTTAGAGTATCTATTCACCTGTCTCTTCCAAAAAACAATCACCTTTGACTTAGAAATGTTCTCAAACATCCAGATTATCGGGAGGAATGTTCCCTGACATACCTTGATGATAGTGAAGGTAAGTAAGCTTACTTTTAATAGCTCTTCAACTATCTTATTGAGTGTCCTGAAGTTTATTCTTCTGTTATAGCGCTATTATTAGACTGTATTTATTCTCTAAGTATATGCTTCCCTTACCAAGCAAATTTGACAATTTAATACTAATATATCGAAAAATAGATATCATGAGTGCTGAATAAAATTAATGACTCCCGAATCTAAGCTAGACCTTGAGTGGCAGATAGTCAACAGAGTTAAGGAAACACCGGACACATATACGTATACTTTTTCTCCTTTAGCGGACTCCAAATTCGAATTTGAAGTAGGACAGTTCGTCACTATAAGTGCGTACCTAAGGCGACCAACAGAATCAGGAGGTTTGGATGAGAGTATAGTTGAAAGGGCCTACTCAATAGCATCATCACCTACTCGTGACCTTATTGACCTTACAATCAAGGATGAAAAGCCTTATGGCTTTATTAATTCTACTACTCATAAGGCTGACGGATTTTCTGCATATTTCTTTGAACAAATCAAAATTGGAGATAAAGTAAGAGCACGTTTGAACCAAAACAAAAACCATTTCTTGTCAAAGGTCGCTGCAGGTACAGAAAAGAACATTGCCTATTGGTCCGGATCAAATGGGGCGGAACCCGCGCGATCCCTCGTGCAATTTATGGAGGACACCAAAGATCCCGACCTTTACCTTACCCTATTCTATAGCAATCCCAAGCTCTATAAAACAGAAGGAGACCAGGATTCCTTGGATGTTATCTATTACCGTTGGCTGATTGAAATGGCAAAGAAAGTAGAAAATTTTCGCGTTGTATTCACATATACAAGTGAAAAAGAGACCCCTCCTGTCTCATCTGTGCATCCTAGGATAGCCCATCGAACTGGTAGATTTTTTGTGGTTCCGGAGGGTAATAGTGGAGGGGAAAAAGTGGGAGGACCAGAAAGGACGCTATCAAAATACCATGATAGAGACGTCAACAGTGTGTTTAATCCAGTATGTGGGAGCAGTGGTTTCATAAATGGGACCGTGAAATCAGCCACTACCGGAGAAATTTTAAAGGGAAGAGGAATAATCCACGATTTGCTGGAAATTGAGGGTGTAAGGCCTGAAAAGATTGATAAGGAGCAATACTACCTTCAGTACGTGCCATAGTATAACAGGAGCGTTTCAGAACGCCGGCTTTACTCTCGCGGTTCTTGTATAATAGCATTAGATGATACAACTACTTCCACGGATGGAGCTCATATTCATTTTGCATACGAACTATCTGTTCTTCTTTTCTGGTCTTCAAAATGATCATTAATTCAGCTTCCAAAACGTGGGGCGATGACCGAATCTTATTTACCACTATATCCCTTAGTTCATTCAGGTTCTTAGCCCGAACCTTTAACAACAGATCGAATCTGCTATGCATTTCATGAATTTCAAGAATTTCATCTAATGTTGACAAGCCGTTTGTAACTTGTTCGGCATAGCCTGGCTCTACATCTATGCCTATAAACGCTAAATGGCCGTACCCAAGACGGTTATTATCGACTGCAATTGTAAAATTACCAATAACTCCCATTTCTCTTAGGCGCCTTACCCTTATATGAATAGTCGCATCCGAAACTCCGATCTGCCTAGCAATATCTACATAGGTTGTAGAAGAATCCTTGCTCAGTAGGTCTATTAACTTAAAATCTATGGCGTCTAATGTATTATGGAGTGACTCCACTATTGGAGTGTAGCTTGATCTCATTAATATATAGTTCTACTATATTTTTTGCTATTAGATCGGCTAAGAAATATCCTCTACACAGAGAATAAAAGTGACGAAACTTTTGATAATACACGTTTGGTTCCTAGTTTACCCTAGATCCTACGAGGTTGTTAAACAAGACGATTGCTTATGCAAAAAAATAGAAATAATACGTGGCAATTGTAACGCAATAATGACTAAATTGCATCTCGAAAAAGTTGTTGCTACGATAACTGATTTTATTCGAAAAGAAGTTCAGGCTAGAAACTCTGAAGGAACAGTACTAGGTATGAGTGGAGGGCTAGATTCTTCATTAGCAGCAGTCTTAGCCGTCAACGCAATAGGACCAAAAAAGGTTTTTGGATTATCTATGCCGGATTCAAATGTAACCCCCAAAGTAGATACTAAGCAAGCTCAGCAGTTGGCCGAGAGACTTGGCATTGAATACAGAATTGTAGAAATTGGTAATATCAAAAAACAAATGCTAAACCTCCTCCCAAGAAAAAGTGTTATAGCCGAGGGAAATCTATTAGCTAGGTTACGCATGTGTATATTATATTATTACGCAGGGATCATGAACAGACTTGTTTTGGGAACAGGGACAAAAAGCGAAATAAAGTTGGGGTATTTCACGAAGTATGGTGATGGTGCTGCCGACATATTTCCAATAGCTGATTTATACAAATCCGAAGTAAAGCAGATAGGTGCTTATCTTTCACTCCCGCCTAGCATTCTAATAAAGGAGAGTAGTCCCCGTTTATGGAGAAGTCAAACAGCTGAATCTGAGATTGGTCTATCCTATGATGAAATCGATAATATACTAAAATATCTAGCTAGGAGTTCTAGTATTAGGATATCGTGCCCTGACAGAAGGCATACGGATATAGTAATGGGACTCATAAAGAGGTCTGAACACAAACGTAAGTTGCCACCATTTTGTAGGTTGCACGACAGTAACAATTCGAAAGGTCTGCCTAGGTTGTAGAGTATATTAAGTTGAACTTGGCTCAGGTTACATATTGAATATGTTAGTTACACATAAAAAAACAATAAGAGTAGGGTCTTGGGACTTATCAGATCCCATAGCAGATCCTAATTCCAAAGAATTTCAAGAATATACCAAATCAGTTGAGGAAAAGGTAGCCCACATTGAAAACAAGCGTAGGTCTCTCAGAAACGATATACCTCTATCCGATTTTCAGAATATTTTTTATACGTTAGAGGATGTCTCGGAAAAAATTAGTATAGCTGTAGGTTATGCTCACCTAAAATATTCGGCCGATACCGCTTCAAATAACGCTGCATCTCTTCTAACAAAAATGGACTTAATGGCAGCAGATATAGCTAATAGGGTCCTCTTCTTTGATTTATGGTTTAGAAAAGAACTAGACGAAGAAAACGCTTGGCGACTAATAGAATCAATGCCTAAAGTATACAGAGAGCATTTTAGACACAAGAGATTGCTTGCAAGATATTCCCTAACCGAGCCCGAAGAGAAAATA
>DASTUU010000354.1:0-1366 GCA_035759485.1 Nitrososphaeraceae archaeon | reverse complement strand
GCTGATTCAGTACTTTAAGTAAAGACACAGACGCTTCGTCTTTGTCTGTTGATAATGAGTCCAAGTAATGCTTAGAAATCAGAAAGATTAGTTCCAAGTTGAATACACATATACAAATAAAAGATAAGACTCATTTAAATTGCTTAGCTCAACAGAGTTAGTTTGATCATAAGAGGAAACTTGGGCTATGGGACGCCTCTCACTCCTGCTGGAGCGGTTTAACTGTTACCATTTAGAAACCTTGATAACTTCAAAGGCTTCAGCATATTTCGCGTTCATTTGATATCCTCTATAAGAACATCTCCCAACAAGAGCATCGATCCATGCCGGTCCGCAGCGAATCTTTTGGGAATCGAAACATTCAAGTGCACTCTTCTTTAGATCTAGTGTCTGGGTTACGTCAACAAAAAGCTGGGGTCTAAAAGCATTTTCGCTTATCCCACCTGGTATAGTAGTTTCGTACATAAACATGTCATTGCGATCACGAGACGCAGTTATGACGGCTCTCGTTAGAGCTTGATGATCCTGATGTGTGTCTCCTATCCACTGGGTAAAAATTGCTTGTGGATCATACTTCTGAATGATGCCATTTATTTGAGTAACAAATCTTCTATTGAAGATAACCTCATCAGGGCTCAGATCCAAAAACTCAGGCGGTTTACATCCCATGACCTTAGCAGACATTGTTGCCTCCTTTCTTCTTTCTTCTTTAGTATCCGTTGCAACAAAATTTGGAAGGGTAGCGATAACCAGGTTTACATCATAACCAAGTCCTACAAGTTTTGCGACAGTGCCCCCCATCCCGATTTCGATATCATCAGGATGGGCACCAAATGCCACAATCGAATGTTTTGTAGTCATAACACCAATTCCCGTTTCGCTATTTATGAATGCAACCCACATGGATGAGCCTAGCAGAAACCAGATTTGGTAGCGATTTTCCAGGGGGATGAACTTGTTCAGCACTTTGACAGGTTGTTTCTCGCAGGCCTACATATTTCGTAGCTTCTGTAGTTAATTGATAAGATTTGTTTATGATCCTATACATTCTATATTCTGCATCTACTTGTATAGCTGCTTGTATAATTTTACTTTTTATAGATTTAGATGAATTTAGAAACATCGTCGTATCCTTTGGTAAACAATGTCCACCGATCCCTTCTCTTGGTTCAAGAATATTTACATTCCACTTTGTATTGAGTGAATCTCGTAGTTCTGCAAAGTTTATGTTATTTGCTTGACAGTATAGATAAAGATCCTCAGCAAATGCAATTTGTAGATATCTATGTGCATTCTCTATTATCTTTGTTAATTCAGCAATCTCTATGTCTGATACTGGATGCATAGGTATTCCTAGACTAGCTTT
>DASTUU010000353.1:0-3810 GCA_035759485.1 Nitrososphaeraceae archaeon | reverse complement strand
ACTAGTAATTATAAATGATACACCATATAACAATAGTATAAAATTTCTATTTGACCTGTACCAAGAAAAGAGCTCCAATGCAAGTATCACCATTATAACGGTGGCTATTGCATAGCTGATAGAAGAACTCCAAGTTAACATTGAAGTATAGTAATAGGAGTTCACAAATATTTGTAAAATAATAAATACAATAGTGGCTGTCAGAACATATTGTACTATTGTTATTATTGTACTTAGTTTATTAATATGTGGTGACTTAGTTCTTATCCTCTTACTTTTCTGCTTCACGAACTCTAAAATGAGATACTGTCCTACTGCATATACTATTGCTATAGCGATAAAGGCGGAAAAACCCCAACCAGTAGATACGCTTGTTATATCAGAAATGTTGCTAAGCGATATATCTATTATTAACGAAGAAACTACAATTGAAATGATGACAAAAAATTTCCTATTGCTATATCCTTTAGCAGATGCATGCAAGAGATTAACCATTTTTACTTGTAATTGATAAATATATACACATATTTTATAAAAACAGAGATCTATTTGTTACCCTGAACCTCCAGAAGGGCGTTGTCTGGAACACAATAATAGATCCCGAAAAAGCAACCTCGGAATTCCAAGTAACTAATGCCATATCAAAGCTAAGGGAGATAACGAATCAATGCATAAGAACATTCACCATAGAAACAAGGGAGTTTGTTGAAAAAATGTGTAAGGAAAACGAAGGAGATAAAGTCCAGATAGTAAAGGACTATGAACAAAAATACAAACCTGTAATGGAAGCTTTACAAAAGGAGATTGTACATGCTACGTGATGTAGTCGCAGTGGTAAAGGACCACAAGCAAAAGGTACGGCTATCACAGGCAGGTATACACAATGAAGACAATGTAAACGAATCAAAAGAAGATTCCATCGACCCTCCTATCAACGTTAAAGCATACGAGCTATTTACAAAAGGATTACTCCACTACAAGTAGTCCCAAAACTGAGGCTTTCAGAAGTGGATGCAATGGTAAACTTGTATGGCAAATACATTAAAAATAGCAGTATCAATAGCACTATCTTCACTGTCGTTAGTGGCCCTTTTATCATATACGGGTAACAATGACATTAGTAGACATGCTATTGCTCAACAAACGACACAAAAATTTCCCGTTCCTCCAGAAACAGCCGAAAAGTTTGCAGATCTTATAGAAGGCAACGACACAGCTATTATTCTGAATGATACAAATATAGGAGATCTAAATGATACATTGCTAAACAGTATTGGTATCAACATTAAAGAAGATTGTATGAATGTACCAAAGTCTACAGTGCTTTATTGTCCTTAATGGACTCAATACTTTTTTTTATTTTAATAATTTATTGATGATGTCTCTTATATTGTCCTTACTTTTAGAGAATTGAACCTAGGAAATAACAGATACGGAATTTGTAGACGGTATCAAATATGAGATAATTCTAATAGAGTGTCTCGAGTGTGGAGAAGAGGAAACAAGACTAGGAGATGAAATAGAAATAGAGTGGGAGGAGGTTGTCTAACTGGTGGCTAGTTTTAGTTTTATTGTAAGTGGGGTTATAAGAGCAGGAGATATCAGCGATGCAATGATATACCTTGCTGAACTAATAACAGACATGCATAATCTCTTGAAGTGATAAATACAATATAGACTAACTATTGCTATGTCATTGGATGAACCATTTTAAGTGTACCATATGTAAGGGTCTGGAGTTGGGCTCACGAGAAGAACTAGATAAACATAATAGAGAGAAGCACCCCACTGCCACTCTATAAAAATAGTCTGATATCCTCTTATTGAATTAACCCTCTTGTTGATCCTCTCGGTATGAGACTACAAAGCATGATGTAGTCATAAATAAAAAAATATTATGATTAGTTTAAACCAAGGTCTATATTTATGATAAGGTACTGAAGTGAAAACAAAGACTTGGTTAGTTCTTGCTATTCTTGGAATCTCTGTGTTGAGTATTGTTGTTGTGATGATCTACTATTCTGCCTTATTCGTTCCACGTAGACCCACAGTTGAAGGTAAAGATTTGTTTGGAATTGACGAAATATATTCAACCAAAGAAGGAGGACGTGAATGGTATGTTGATATGGAAAATCCATTTTCTGATGATCTCTTCTCAAACACATTTGAACGCAATATCACCAGACAAGAAGATGGCTCTTGGCGTGTAAGTGGACCTGCAGTAAGATTGAATGTTGGCACGCCTTCAAATAGTGAAGTTTGGAAAAATGTTGAGATTACTGGCTATGCCAAAGTAATAGACTCTATTTCTTCTTCAGCTGCTACTAATGATAGTAGAGCCGACGATAGCGACAATGGCGAAGAGGAGGAAAAAGATTTTGTAAGTGATCTTGATTGGAGAGCAAGAGGAGGAAGGCATAGCCATGACAACCCATGTGAGGGTACTGCATATACAGGAACAATTGATATTAATGGTAACGTCAGGTGGAAAAAAGAAATATGGCATACTGGTGGATATACTGACGCAAGGGCAGTCGAAAAGGTTACGGACTCTATCATTGGTAGATGGATTGGTTGGAAAGTTGCCATGTATAATATCAATAATAATAACAATAATAATAGTACAGCAGTTAAATTGGAATCATACCTAGATGACAAAAATAATAATGAATGGAGAAAAGTAACAGATTTAGTGGATGATGGTGGCTGGTATGCTAACAGTTCAGACAAAGAGTTCTATAGCGCTAATTGTAGTAGACCCAAAGATTACATAATAACAAATGGAGGTCCAAGAGTTACATTTAGATCAGACAATACAATTTGGGACTTCAAAAATCTGAGTGTAAGAGAAATAAGTCCTCCTAGTTCTTAGACTTCAAGGTCTTATCTTATCTTATATAATGCCAATCTTCATGCTATAGGAACAAGCTAAATCGAAGTTCAATAATAATGGTTACACAAAAAGACCATTGGCAAATACCAAACGTTTAGGTAGGTTTACCTATCCCTCCAACGATAACTCTAATTCCACATCATCTTTCGAGCACTTATTGAGATGAGCTATTCCAAAAAACAGAACGACCTTTTTTTATCAATTATGTTTTATATAAAATTTTTATATAAAATTTAGATTCCAAGGGAAACTATGAGTGGGATTCTCAGTATCAGAAGAGAAAATTTCGGAGCCTAGAACCATGCCAAGGACATTGAACTATATGATCTTCACTTTCACTGTAATGCAATTACCTTGATTTTTCAAAGATGCAATCCTGGCTAGCAATGATTAATAGACCCATGTGATTGAGTTCATGAAAAGTGTGACGACATGAGATGCAAGAACCCTGTCATGAATCAGATCCTCGATGCTTACAAACCAATGTGGTCGCTAAATCATGCTATTTCTCTAATGGGTTGGGACTTTGAGACTTATATGCCTAGGAAAGGCACGGAAGAAAGAGGAGTGGCCGATTCTCAAATTCACATGCTGCATAAGGATCTTCTGCTAAACAAAGATTTTGTTGGTCTTGTTGAGTCAGCGAAGAAACTGGGGAGCCTTAGCGATTTAGAGAAGGGCATTGTACGAGTACTCAACAGGGAAATAACCAAGCAGATCAAGATACCCAAAGAGTTGACTGAAGCAGAATCTCTGGAAAGAATAAGGGGCAACATGGCATGGAGGGAGGCGAGAGAAAAATCTCTTTTCATGATGTATGCACCCCACTTGAAGAAAATGATAGAAATAAAGAAGCAAATCGCTGAGAAGATAGGTTATGAAAAGCATCCATATGATGCGCTTTTGGATACGTTCGA
>DASTUU010000352.1:0-3133 GCA_035759485.1 Nitrososphaeraceae archaeon | reverse complement strand
GATTCCTTGACCAGCTGCTTCGCTATTTGTAGTATATGTAGATACCAAACCCAATAGAAGTAAAGCTATAAGTGCGATTGCTAGTGCGGCAATTGTTTGAATAAAGGTTGTCTGCATGCGCTACCGTTACCTAAAGGAGGTTATATTAAAAATATAGCTAACAATGTTAATCTGCTGCTGAAATATGCCGCAGGAGACTCAACCTTATTTTTGATTGATGGCGGATGAGTCTGGCCCTGCACAGCAGGCGGACAGTCCTGAATTCTTGTAGTGGCAAAGTTATATCATTCCAGAGGGTGATGAAAGGCAATCTAAAGATCATTGGCCCGACAGGTTTACAATGAAGAAATGAATGAAAAAAAATTAAGTATAAGAGAAAAGCATTCAATATAGGCTTTAGAAGCAGTAGAATTACAGAGGGTAATTTCAGAAAATTCCACCTTGGAGCATTTGCAAGATAAAAAATATCCCAAAGATAAGTAGACATTATTTCTAAAGCAAATACTTTTTAGAATGACTCTATAGTCAGGGATCCTTGAATGAACATAAATTTGTAACTGAGGGGGCTAGTAACATAATATGATATTCCTAGGAATATTATCTATTTAGCCATGCAGCCGAGTGGGCTTCAATACAATCCTTAGTTTTCTCTTCCTATTCACTTTCTCTTTGTATTCTCTTTCTGTTAGACTATTAAAAGTAATCGGGATATTAAATTTGGAGATGTTTATCTTCAATATTGAGAAAAAACTTTACTCGCCTGCAGTAACATTACCTCCAGGAGATGATGCTGCCTCTCTCGGATGAACCTCTTTGAACTCCGACTCTAAAATAGTAAGTATATTTTCTATTGCACTAGTTGTGTTACCTGCCTATAATGCTCTACGGGCCTCTTTGAGATTCTTTTCTTCTACTTCTGCAGCAGTTTGTGCAAAGGCGTTTTGCTGCAGGGGAGTGAGGAGACCTGAAGCTAGGCTGCTAACTATTATTGCGCTAATAGTAATAGCTATACTGCTATGTTTGGTCTTGAAATTGTATTTATTCATCACCAAGGCAAATATTACTACAGGATTTAAATCATCTGTTTTTTGCAGCTGGTACTAGAGCATAAAGACAAGGGGCCAAGGGTCGTACGGCCGGACCGTTTAATCAGTACATTCCACAGCATTGACAAAATATCCTTTTAGCGATAAAGTAACACTCACATCTAATGTGACTCACCTACTACTATTTTGGAGTATATTCTCTCACAGATATTGCGACAAACCATGGGAACTAACGAATAACAGAAAAGTTGCTGATGACATAAGTATTAGATATCAGTGTAGAGAGGGGGGAGTGATCTCGATTACTTCGACGATTCTTTAGGATTTATTGGATTATGGTTACTAATAACGATATTCTATATAAAATCTAGTTTCAGTTTACCAACGATATAAAGTATTATATAGTACATAGCTTAGCTAAACGTGAGTGAAAAGACATTGCCGAGGGCTAGCCTATCAATGGTAGTGGAAGAAAAGCATGATGAACAAATCTATTCTTTAGTAGATAAACCCTATTATGTCGATCAAATTAAATATAAAATAGAGTAATTGACTATTATCTCTCTCCTCTTTTTTACTTCTGCTATATTTATTAGAGATCTGGTCCTATAGAAATAAAAAAGACTAGGACAAAAGACGGATTAAAGCTTCTGGCAGGTTTGAATTTCTTCATCTGGTGTTCCAAGGTCGATTGTTATTTTTATGAGGTTAAAAGAAGAGGATCTTCTTATTGATTGGGATTTAAGTGATTAATAACAAACAAAATGACTTTTAGTTAGCAAGGTTAACGACAAAAAGAAATGACTACATGTCCTTTATGCAATATAGACTTGGGTATAGATGATATTGATCTCCAAAGCCATCTTTCTGATCGACATGGCAACAGGGTTGAAGTAGCGAACGCCTTAGCCCATATCTTATTAAGGCTTGAACAAATAGAACACAACATAGAGAAACTTATGGATCTGTTGAATAGATGAGGTTATTTTCTAAAAAGAGGCCAATATCTATACCTGCATGCTCTTACTCAGAGACTTCGGCACACAAATATTTTGTCTCTAAAGAAACTGAACTTTATTTGAAGTATGGATGTAGCCTTAATGGGCTTGTCGTCTGCTTTATAGGAAAAGATATGTTTCCCTTGTGTGACCATCATCACCAGAGAGTGATCCAGTGGCATCAAGAAACAGATCCAGACACACATATGGAGTGCCGCTCTGTTTGGGACATAAAATGGGAATAAATATTACTAAGTGATAGCATAGCAATCTCAAAAGTACTTTCGAGATCTCAAGAAACTCCCTATGCTAGCCCTGCAGGTGAAACTGTTTGGCATTTTTTACAGCAACATTCCTAATAAGTTATATAGGTGAATGTCTTGGGGCTAAAAGTAACGGTTTACTCACTTCTGAAGCTTAAGAACGGCGTCCGCTCTGTACTATGCATGCAAATTGCCCTATTATGTTACACCACAGAACCAAAAAACAATCTGGCCTTAGACTGTGCTATGTACTAATAACGGCCCCCCATAAAGCATAGTACAGACCGAAGGGGTGTGTGGCCAGACGTTATTTCCTATGATGTTGCCTCTGCAGTATCTAACATAAAGCTTCATTCATTTTTAATCATAAAATCAAAGGACACCATTAAATAAGATATTTTCTCATTAGACTAGAGTAAGGGTTAAAATGACCAGAAATAAGGCATACGAGCTTTTAGCTAGAAAACATCATAACGTAAGAATTTGGCTAGCCACAATCTAAGGTATCAAGGAACATAGTTAACTTACATTTATACAACAGACCTTACACCTGATAGTGGATAATAACTCTAATAACAGCAGTGAAATCAAGTGTCTGGCTCAGAATCCTCATATAGAGATAGAATTTATATTGTAAAAGATATAATGCTGAAATTAATGGAACACGGTGAGTTGAATCAGACAACTCTCCTTAGTTTTTGTGGACTGAATTTAAAAAAGCACAAATCAATTCTCGATGAGCTCGAATCAAATGAATTTATAGGCAAAGATGAATTGCCCTATGGAAAAAGAAGAATAATAATCTACAAGCCTACACGTAAAGGAA
>DASTUU010000351.1:0-1668 GCA_035759485.1 Nitrososphaeraceae archaeon | reverse complement strand
TTGAATTATAAGATCCCTAAATATTTACAACACTCTGTTAAGTACTTTTATCTTTTTGTATGTGTGAAACCTTGTTAGCCATAACGTCATATGTGTATATGTTTTCAATAATATTATTTCGTCTTTAGGGTCTAATCTAATCTAATTTAATTTTCAGGAAAATAAAATTTGTTAGTTATATCAATTATTTTCTTATGCCTTTCCAGTTGATTGGTAGCGATATCATATGAAATAGATACCATGGCTATATATGCTTCGACAGCTGTGGTATAGCTACGGAGAAAAGGCTCTAAGGCAAGCATAAGATAATTCTTTGATTTATTACCACTCTTCTTTGCATACTCTTCAAACCAAGTTACCTGCTTTACTATTGTGCTATCACACGAGGTCAACAAACTTTGCTGTATTTCTATAGATGCCTGAAGCTACCTTAGCTGGGAACTGCTCACTCTTCCAAATATAATAGAACATGTCTTTCTATACTGTTCTAAAGCATCGTTAATACCACTAGAATCATTACTCATAGATATAGATAGAGACATAATATATTAATGTCTTAGAAATGTGACGCCATAGCCATGATCAGAACAAGCACATGAGATAGGATATGAGAACTGTTGATAGAATAGCGTAACAAACTCACACAAAAGAGGTAAGCCTTTTCAGTCATGTCCTCTTAATGAAGCTGGCATTGATACACGGTATAAGGTCTTTTGGTTTAGGACCATTGTCATGATGATTGATACACGGAGCATATTGCCACGAGAATCAGTCTCGGATCTGGGCGTCTCAAACTTGTTAGCTTTACTTCCTCGTCTTGGTTTGTCTCTAAGTCTTGAGTCTTTGTAAGAGTGGGATTGTAGTATAGGTCATGAACCTGGTTGTACTGACATAGTACTGTCCAATTTTTACCAAAAAGCCTATTTACCAGTTAAATATTTACAGTTTTAGAATGAAACAGATTGATATATTTATCAGAACAGATGATCTAACCCGAGTAACTAACATTCTTCAAAAAAATGGCGTGGGAGGGATAACTTTTTATGAAATTAATGGGGCAGGTAGAACAAAACGAGAGGCTGTTCCAGAGATGGTACGGTCATATATGACTGGCAGAACCACCACCCCTGAATATGTAAAGAGAACTAAGGTTGAAGCAGTCGTGCCAGATTCTGCCGCGAAAGTAATGGTCGACGAGTTATTAGACAATATTAGCCCGGGTAAGGAAGCACACGGCATGATTTTTGTTAAAGATGTCTCCGATGCTTATGAAATAGGGACGAAAGTAAGCGGAGAAGCCGCATTATCTGCTAAGTAAAATCATTGCATCTTTCCTAACCCTCTGAAAATACTCTGAAAATACTCTGATGCTGCATTAGAAACCAACTTGTAATAACATAATTCTGTTTTAGCTTTTACTGATTGTTTGTTTCACAAATCTTTATTTTATTTAATATACATACTTATGAGAGGTCACAAAGTTGCACTCCTGATAGTCCATTCGCGATTTCACTAGGTTCCGGTCCCTTCGGTCGGAATCTTATGTACGGAAGTACCCTCAACCATGTTTTGTAGAAATGATCTTCTATACTCTTTTTATAAGATATTGTTATATATTTATAAAATGAGCGAAATCAAAGACAAACTTAAGGGTGTTAAAGATAAAGT
>DASTUU010000350.1:0-1287 GCA_035759485.1 Nitrososphaeraceae archaeon | reverse complement strand
TGTCAGCATACTGAGCACTACCTACTTGTGGCGACATACTTGTTATCTTGAGATGTGCTGCTGAATTATTTAGACTCTGACCTAAGCTATTAGCCAAAACTTTTACAATTGTAACTTTATCAGCTATTGACTGATTATTTTGAAGGTTTATGGTATTATCATTATTTTGGGCGTTTGCATTAGGTAAATGAAGGATATATGAGCTTATTGATAGGAATGATAGTGTTAAAATTATTATGCCAAGCATTACGGACAGAACTTTCTGCTCTTTCCTGTCCTCATGAGTCCAAGGATATTCAACATGATTTTTCCTGTAGAGGTTGATTAGTTGCACTCTATTAAAGATTATTCTTAGGCGTAGTTCCTCTTGATAGAACTCCAATAGTTATGATAAAGAGCAAAGCAAGCCTACCGATTTTTTGGAATAAATAAAAGAGTTTGAGACTTAGGACAAGGTGCATCAATTGCAATAACTATCCCAACACTGACAAGAAAACAATCAAAAAATCTGTTGAATTAGATGTTATAATAGCTGATACTGATTCTGACTTGCAATACAAGAAAAGAATATTTGCCATGGAAAGAGGTCCGGGGGTAGCTCATCAGATACTCAAACATGGTCTGGTTGGAAAAGCTGACAAAATAGGAGAAAGACTCAAAAAGTATGTAGAGGCAGGTGTAAACCAATTCTTTCTTGCTTTTCAAGACCCTTTTGATTCCAGAGCATTAGAGTTATTTGCGGATATTTTTAGAAAGTGGTACAGTACGAGCTCAATAATCGGACCTATAACTATGTCAAATTTGGTTCACAAACTACTGGCCCCTACTTTTATCTATTGTAGAATACTTTACTGTAATCTTGTACAATGAAGATACTAAAAAGAAAGGCCAACCACATGCAAAGAGCAAACCTAGGGCGGTATTATCATAGTAATAATTCAAGTCGATTATCTCCAAAGCTTATCCTAAAATCTTTGGGACCAGGACTAGTAACTGGAGCATCAGACGATGACCCATCTGGTATACCCACATTTTCGCACGCTGGAGCAAGATTTGGTTATGGAATGTTATGGCTGGTGCTATACCAGTATCCTTTGATGACGGCTATTCAAGAAATGTGTGCAAGAATAGGGCTTGTGAGTGGTAGTTTAGCCGCTGTCATAAAGAAGAAGTATTCAAGAAATGTTGCTTTTCCACTAATAGGACTTTTATTTATTGCAAATACCATCAATATTGGTGCCGATATTGGCGCCATGTCAGCTTCAGTTCAGTTATTAGTCCCACAAA
>DASTUU010000349.1:0-7369 GCA_035759485.1 Nitrososphaeraceae archaeon | reverse complement strand
CCCACTATTTCTACAATCTCTGTCCATACTACATCTTTAATGCCATCAGTGGCCTTTAACAACTCCATCATTCTCAGTATCTCTGCGTTGTTTTCGAGTATCGTTTCTACTTTTAGGTCTATCGTATGCTGACCGATGCTCTTGGCCACATAGATCACTTCATCCCTTTTCAACAATGTTTTTCCTATTAATCCTGTTTTACCGCTTTCTGTAGCAATAAGAAAGTCCACCTTGTGCCAGCCGAATTTCGTCACGTCGAGCATATAACTGTGGGTCAAGATGTCTTCTTCCAGCCTTCTGCGGTGCCGCTGCACAGTAGTTGTTGGAAGTCCAAGCTTGCCAGCTATTGATTTTGATGAAATCTTGCCATCTGGGAAAAGGAGAATCTTCAAAAGTTTCTTATCAATATTTGATAGTGTTAGCCTCTTGAGATCAACCCTACTCACATGCTATCACCGATATTCGACCCACCGATAGTATATACTGATAGATTCGAATATATAAGTAACTTCATACTAATGAGCAAATTATTACATAATACTATTTGACATGGTTACATTATCCACAAAGTAACTAGATTCTGTTGATTAATGGCTGAAAAAGTGGTTCAAATTCTTTTCCCGCATAAAGTCGCATATGATATTGCAAATCAGAATAAGGTACGGTGAGGTCGAATTAGAAGCGGATGATTGTCATTCCTTAAAGTCTTCGGTGCATCAAAAAATTATAGGATTATATCCGATCCTAGCAATTAGCTATTTCATTCCAATGAGTTGAATATAAGCTGCGCTAGACGATGACTCTTGTTTCCCGAATCCCCAACAATTTCAGACCATTCAATATTACTGACATCAGGTATTGCCCTTATTTTTTCCATCAACTCGTGTAATTCATATGACTTTCTAAAGCCAACATAAGCAGCAAGGTTACAATTAGTATTGATCCTTGTTGACGTACCTATAACCTTGTCGAATTTCTCGATTAACTCTTTTGCCATCCAATCCGCCTTCCCGTTTTCAACAAGCATAAGGATTTCCGCATTTCTCCATCCCAAATCATGGGTACTCAGCTCGTATTTTCTCGTCAGCACTGAACTCTCTAATCTGGTTTTCCTCCTCTGAATAGTTGACAATGGAATACCAAATTTCTTTCCCATCTTTGAACTGCTATTGTCAGGATTGTCGAGCAGCTCTCTCATAATTTTTATGTCGAGCGAGTCCAACTCTAGAGAATTACTTGGTATTCTGTTTGTTTCATTGGCATTGGCATTTGCCTGACCATGATTATCAGACAATTTACTAGATTGCTTACTACCGTGAACCTTTTTCGTGTGAAAGCATTACTCCCACCAATTTAATGATATACAACGTATCCTCAATATCAAATTCATGGCAGCGTATTTAATACTATCTAATTTTTTACGCAATCGTTGTAAGATACGATGCGAAGATGATGTTAAGAATCATACTAGTTGGTGCTTTAGCCTTTAGAACCAACGTATTCGCAATATTGAATGTGTAATCCACTATCGTCGAATTATCGCAGGTTGGCACTATAGGACAATATTGAGCTCCTTTTAGATCATTGTCAAGGGTACATTCACTTCAACCTTACTTCACAAGTGTGCATCATTTATCCGAACCTATTAGCCGATACGACCGTATGAGAAAATGGTGGTACTCAACATCATCCTTCATACTCAATTCTTCTCTTTCCTGATTTTCTTTTGAAGTAAAAATCCTAATACCTTGAGACTAATGCTCTGACCTTTTCCTTTTGAGACGGATTGAGATATTATTGAAAAAAGAATTCCAAGCCCTGTTGCTGAGGTAACCAACCATGTAACATAGTTATTATCAAGGTCATTCCATCCACCACTCGACAAGAGTCGTGAAATGAAATACAATAAAATGGTAAACAATCCCTGACCTGTTCCAAGTATCACCAGAAACTTGCCCCAATTTACTCTGTTGGCTGCAAACAATCCTGCACCCATCAGAACTGTAAACCCTCCAAGTTGGCTCAAAAAGGCAAGAAATCCAATAGGCACTATGGCATACATCCAAACCTCCTGAGCAGTATGCAATCTGATTTGATTTCCGATTAAGTCATAAACAGCTAAATTTGCCTTGTATCCAGATATCAAAAACAAAATGCCTGAGACAAATGCAATTCCCGCTGCCATTCTATTTCTAGTTGTCCCATAGCGAATGACCTGCAATCTGTCTACTATAGTCCTATTCTCAATTTCTTCTTGGTGCAATGATTCAATATTATTCACAAAATTCCTCATGTTGATAGAGGAGTATTTCGCTTTAGCTTCAAGGCTAGTAACTCGGACCCTTATCCCCTTTTTGCCCACCGATTCTGCTAGGTGTGTAGGAAGAAAATATTTTGTCAAGCTGATGAATCCCTTCTTTACAACCATATAATCAGCCACTACTTTCCTCAAGAAACCTATTTTCTTGCCGTCAATAGAATAGACTGACTTGTTCAATAGTCGGTTCCAATCTGCAAAGGGATCACCAATTTCTGCCATGGAAATAGTATGCACACTACCACTAGTAGTAGTCAACAGACGTATTATGGCTTGACCCAAGAAATTAGATGAGAACTGTCTTTTACTGTTAGCAGCATTACTTAGTAGAACCTTTCTCTCCCCGACGTAAGCGATTGGTTTTCTAGTTCTTTCGTCAGGTCATGGTCATAGTAAATAACTTGTCTTTCTAATTCAGGTTACAGCCACTGGACTTTCTTATCCCATGGTTAGAACATGAGATCGGTCCCATAAAGATAGACCTTTTTCAAGGGAGTGGGAGTGTTGATTGACTGAGTGTCTAAGTTATAGCCAAGAATGCTCTTCCCAGTTAGGATCATAAGATACTCTTTCTATTAGGTGTAGCCTAAAAATAGCAGATTATTGGTTTACGTCTAGATCATTTCTTTCATGTAATCTAATTGTTGCCATTGCAAAATAGTATTCTGGTTTTTATGGCACAAATGACAATTTATCCCTGTGTTCTATATCTCTTTTTTTGTGGTACAAACGACCCTAGGGTAGATGTACTATAGTACTCATTCACATGATAAGAGAGTGGAATACAAAAGGCCAAGAATTTATCACCAAAATTAGTCCCAATCTAGGTGTAGTAAAGCCATATTAGGGCAGCGTCGTTATTATTGTGTTAATTGCTTAGTTCTTGAAATTATCTAGCTAGCTATTCTTTGGTAACCATATCACTCACTGGTCAATGACTGATTCTTATTACTCGGTCATTGCTCGATAACCATTTCAAAACTCATTAAGGGAGGGCGGCCATCTAACTTCCTGAGTGGTCGATGGTATTATATTGATGGAAATCAAAGAATTGACTGGCGATTTTTGGAATTTATGAGAAAAACTTTTAGAATAGTATCTGGACCAAGCGAAGAAAGAAGACTGACATTAGAAGACGGCGCTACAAAGGTTAAAAGACATGAATGAGTAGCTATTAATGATCATTATGATTCTCAATCAAATAACTTCACTTATTACAAAGTGTAGATATCAAAGGGATGTCGACAAACAAATCCTCATACTCAATGCGATCAATTTCTCACTTCCAAATTCACTTCAGCTGAAAATTCCATCGCTGATTACAAATGACTATGTCGGTAGAGCGCTAGATATAATAGAGGACAGAATATTGCCTCTTCGCCGTACTATGGCTAGCTCTATCCCCATGTCACTAAGACAACCATGAAAAATAGAAATAAAAATGATACTTCAGAGCCTGATGCTTCAGGCTGCAGCAACTGGCCCTGTCAATAGAACTAAACAGCCTTAAATATTCCCTAACATTTCCCGCGGGAGCTGTAAAAACAAGGAAATCTATTTTTCCATTTGATCAGTAAACTCTCGATCTAGCCTCTTTTTCGGTGATGAGGGAGATATGCCATCATTAGCACTACTTATATAGCTTAATCGCCTATGTACAGTTATTAACACTGTAAGAAATTAATCATTTCTTCATCATGGTAATGCAAACTTCAATCGTATGTTGTATGTGTAATAGTGGTCGTCAGGTCACAGACCTAGAATCGGGCGAAATAGCATGTAGTAATTGCGGTCTGGTATCGCCAGATAAAGCCGTAGAAAGCCGCGCAGAATGGAGATCCTTTGATTCTGAGAACAATAGCCGGCAAAGAGCAGGACCTCCTAATTCACTTGCATTCCATGATATGGGGTTGGCTACGATCATTGGTAAAACAAACAAAGATTCTACTGGACATAAGCTAAATGCGTCTATGAATTCTGCAATGGAAAGGTTAAGGACATGGGATTCTAGAACTCTGGTCCATGCCACCGGTCATAGGAATCTGATGAAGGCTTTCAATGAACTTGACAGGCTAAAGGATAAACTTGGTCTGTCAGATGCAATAGTGCAAAGGACAGCCTATATCTATAGAAAAGCTCAAGACAAGCGACTGATAAGAGGAAGGTCTACATCGTCCATGTTGGCTGCAGCGATATACATCGCATGCAGAGAAATGGAGGCCCAGAGAACTCTAGGCGATATTACTAAAATCGCAGACGTCAAACGTAAAGGTCTTTCGCGTAGCTATAGGCTGCTTACTAGTGAACTTGAGATTAAAGTGCCTTTACCAGACCCCATGAAATGTATTTCAAAGATAGCAAACAAAGCAAACCTAAGTGAGAAGACCAGACGTGAGGCAATGTCTACAATGAATGAGCTTATCAAGAAAGAAATATCTGCTGGAAAGGATCCTATGGGTCTTGCAGCTACAGTCCTCTACCTATCTTGCCTCACCAATGGTGAGACTACAACTGAGAGAGAGGTAGCACAGGCTGCTGGAGTAACAGAAGTAACAATCAGAAATAGGTTCAAAGACTTGAAGACCAGACCATGCTGGAACGCGATGCGAGAGAGGTTGTTCTAGATGCCAATGTTGATGTTAAAATGCAAAAACTGTGGGGAAGTATTTCCTGGAGTTTATGTGCCTGAAGACAGTACTGACAACGTTAAATCGGCTATCATAAGCTCTGAAATGTCTCACACTTGTTCAAGAGGACATAGAAACGAGTACATTACGGAAGAATATATGGATTGGTCATGATTAATTGTCGTCTCTCCTCTGGACCAATAAATCAAGGAAAGCCGTGATTCTTGTAACTTATCCTGATGCTTTCGCGGTAGATGAAGCAAAAAGCCTTGTAGATTCATCAGATCGCTCAGTTGTTCGAGTGTTTAGTCAAAAATACCTGAATCATTCGCAATATGGAATTGGCTCAGGAAAAGCTGAAGAGATAAAGGAGTTTGTTAGAGAATCCAAAGCGGAACAGATAGTCGTTGATGAGCACCTTACATCAAGACAAATATACAATCTTGAAAAGCTTACCGGAGTACAAGTAATCGACAGAGAACGCCTGATACTTGACATCTTCTATACTAGGGCCACTACAACAGAGGCAAAACTGCAGATTGAACTGGCTGAAATCCAATATGAAATGCCTCGAGTCAGGGAAAATGCTAAGTTGACTTCCGGGGGCGAGCGCCCCGGTAAAGGGGGTATGGGAGAATATGTTGTGGATGTAAAATTCCGCGATTTGAAAAGACGTATTTCATTTATCAAGGAGAAATTAAATGACGCTCACAGAAGACGTGAATTGTACCACCAGCAGAGAATAAAGACTATGATGCCAGTTGTTTCGCTGGTTGGCTATACCAGCTCCGGAAAGACTACTCTGTTCAACTTGCTAACAGGCGAACATAAACAGACCTCAAATAACCTGTTTACTACACTATCCACAACTACTAGACTATTGAAAATAGATGCTAGAGAAGCCCTGCTCACAGATACTGTAGGCTTTATCAGTAGACTTCCGACATACATGATAGACGCATTCAAGGCAACACTGGAAGAATCACTTGCGGCAGATCTAATTTTGCTTTTGATCGATGCATCAGAGAGTTTACAGGATATCAGAATAAAGCATGCAGCTTGCAGAGAAGTACTCGAAGAGCTCAAGGTAGACAAGTCGAAGGTCATGATGCTTTTTACCAAGTGCGACCGGCTAGATTCAGAAGAGATGATAAAGAAAATATCTCAGGATTTAGGAATATCAAATCCCGTGCTCATATCGTCTAAATCTGGCTATGGAATTACTAAACTAAAGACCATAATTAGCCAACACCCCTATGCTGTTAGTAGAGCCAGGTGATTGGATGCAATGACTTGGCTCGAAAAACTTATGGCATGACCTGTTATTTTTTAAGATTTAAAAGGCTGACTTTCTTGAAAAGAGAAAAGTAAGCTAAGTTTACGGCATCATCGCCGTACTAGTTGTGCTCATCTTCGTGCTTTCGGCATTCATGCTGCTCAGAGTAGCCTGAGTGTCTTAGTACACCAAGAAGTTAAGCAGCAGCAGCTAGTTTGGTTTGGCTAATGGCCATGTAGTTGATTGTGTTTCTTGCTCGTCTGTTGTGCTATCCGTTGGATCCGGGATCTCTACAGGATAGTCAAATGAGGGCTGGCTGCTAAGGGATGGATCTGACGGGAGCGGCGTAAAGCCTTGCGCCTCTTCTGGACTAAGGGAATCACAACTCCTGTAAGTAAGCTCTACGTCTCTTGAAATGTTGATTGCAAATAGGAATACCATCATAAGGCTTGCCGCATTGTCTTTGAGGCTGCTATAGAATGCATCTTCGTACATCACCTGCGCCACCATCATTATAGATCCGATAACAATCGGAGATGATATAAGATTCTTATGAATGTATGAAATGTGGAAATCCTCCAATTAGCAGCTTTAACTGTTCCAAATGCAATCAGCTTCCTAAGTTCTGTAATATTTTTTATATGAGCGGGAATACTGATGTGAAATCCATCAAGCACGCCTAAAGGCGGAGGTTTTACAATCTATATTTTATTGATTAGATTTAATATTACTTTACAAGTCCTTCCAGAAAAGAAAAATCCATGTCACCATCGCTAAAGGCTGTAATTTCCCTAGTCCAGCAAACGGGACAAAAGGCTTCATCAACTACTATTCTCTGCTCAATTGTAATATCTTTGGTATCATAGACACCTTTGCACATGACACAAATGTTTTCGCTCATCTATTTATCAACTGTCTCATGTGTTTTTTGTTTAGACAAACTCATTAAATCAGAATTGATCTGCTTGTCTATCTGAGTGCATACCTCGGCTGTCGTTCCCTCAAATGTCTTGTTTGCTTTCATCAAGTAAATTCGGAGTTTGTCCATAGATATTAATCACATCCATAGTATAAGATATTTGTCCATGGATCTGGTATCAACCATAACTGTAAATCTGATATAGCTATGATGTCTAGAAGAGCTTCTGC
>DASTUU010000348.1:0-3895 GCA_035759485.1 Nitrososphaeraceae archaeon | reverse complement strand
GCGAACCTTGAATATATTTCAACCATAAAGAGAAAAAACAAATTTACCACAATGACAGGCGGCTAAGGTTAAGCCAGGAAACGTCATGTTCTTGACTCATGAAGTAGCGAAATGAGAGGATATACAACAAGAGCGTTCCGTCAAAAGCAATTGCTATTCAGATACTACTATCGATCCATTTGCGCTCATAGTAAACCTATAAACTCCATCGACCTCAGAGTCCTCGAATATCTCAGCATCATGTGTAATGATTATAATCTGAGATAACGGTCCTAACCCTTCTTTAAAGGAGTCAGATATTATCCGTACAAGAGACTTTCTTCTTTCCTCGTCTAAATGTATCGTTGGTTCATCCAAAACGACGAAGTCTAGTTTATTTGAACTCAGCATTTGTGCAAGTGCCAACCTTAAAGCAAGTGCAACTGCAACCTTTTCACCTCCGCTAAGAGAGTCCATATCTACGTCTCCAAAAGTACCATAGCAAACTATTTGTACATCTCGGGCTTTTTCAGCAAGTTCTATTCTTGATATCCCAATCTTAAACATAGAAAGAAGTGCTGATGCCTTTGCTGACAGGATTTTTAGCGCCCAAGACCTAAGGCTTAATGCCACGGGTCCATCCCTGTTAAATATCCGAGACCTGATATTCTCAAGGTTAGTAAGGAATTCTGCAGCCGATTCAAGTTCTGATAAGATTCTTTTCGATGAATTTATAGTATTCTTGCATTCCTCAATAATAACGCATATTGCGCCTAGCCTGGTATTGATCTCTAGAAGCTCATTTGACAATCTTATTCTTCTAAGCTTTGAATCAGTGTATTCTTGCATCTTCAAACCTTCAACAAGCTTTCTCAGCTCAGTAATTTTTCTAGCCAATGACCTTGAAAAGTCATCTATTTCCAACTGTGTGGGTTCGTCTACTTTAGTAAGGATTTCAGGAACTTTAACAAGATCATTTTTTTTGCTCTGAAATTCCAATTCTAGATGTAGTATATCCCTAGGATCTCCAATGTTCAACGAGGCAAGAAACTTTTCGGCTGATTCGATTTTTTTCTCTTTGTCTTCTGTAATCTTTTCTTCTCTTGTTAAACCGAGCTTTTCAATGAGCATTTTTTCACGTTCAGTGATTTTACTTCTAATTTCTGCTTTAATATTATCCGCATCAAATATTTTTTGAATCTCCATATGAGTCGGGGCACCGCACAATGGGCATTTCCCGTCCGCTTTAATCTCGATTCTTTTCGCGCACTCCAAAACACCTCTCAACCTACCATTTTCTCCCTCGTTCATTACTATTCTGTTTTCGAGATCCTCGAGCTCTGCCCTTATCATCTGTAAATTTATTTTCACCTCTTCTTTATCGGAAATCGTGTTTAGGGATTTACGAACTTCATTTATGAGTCCCTCCAGCTTTACTGTCTCTTGCGCTATAGATTCCCTTTTTCCTTTAACATATCTCACTATAGAATCCTCCATAGCATGTAGCTCTCTAGCGTGTAGTATTAGAGGCTCCATTCGTTGTATCTCATTTTCGGTATGAACAATCTGTTCACTTACGCTGTATTTCTGGGCCTGTAATCGTGAAAACTGATTTTCTGCGTTCTTCAATTCTGCCATCTTGCTGTTGATGACTGTTTTAATGGATGCAATCTGCTTGTCATCAAATCCTCCATTAGTATCTCTCAATCTTTCTCTAAAACGGTCGACCACCTCGTACATGGAGAGATATGCATTGTCTAATCTATCGATACCAATCAAACTGTTAAGTAGTTCCTTGAACTCTTTGGGTTTTGAGTCGATAATACTACTCAGCTCCCCTTGCTGAACTATTGCCGCTGCCCTTAGTTTTTTATAATCAAGACCTAGAATCTTGACAATTTCTCCGCTCATCGAATCTCCAAATTGCTTTCTCTCCCCAGAAATTAAAGTTCTATAAACAATCGTTTTGGAATCTAAAACTTCGTCAAGCCTAGCAAATGTAGATTGTCCACTGTTTCCAAGTTGCCTATGGGCATTATACTCTTTTGAACCAACGGTGAATCTTACATTCAAGGATGAAGATTCGGATCCTCTACGAACAAGGTTTTTGTTTGTCTTTCTGGTGTGCTGTCCGTACAGAGCGAAGGTAATAGCATCTATAATACTCGATTTACCGGAGCCATTATGCCCTACGAAAACGCTGATTCCTCGATTAAATGTAAGTTTCGTTGTATTATGAGAAATAAAGTTCTCCAGTTCAATCGCCTTAATCATGCGATAATGATATTCTCCTCTTACCAACCATTGTCATCTAGATCACCATCAGGAGACAGCAATCCATTGTTCTTTTTCTTGTTATTGTACATTTTCCACACTATGTCTAAGACAGTTCGCAAATCCCCCATTGCTGCAGCAGGAAGGATCTCACTAATAGCAAAGGCGGCCATTTCTTCAGAGCCTAATGTTTGTCTTGTTAGTCTATACAATTCTCCATCAATATCCGCAGGCTTAGCGTCATAGATCTCTTGAGATAAGTTATTCTTTTCTGTTACATGCCATAGATAATGCAAACAGGACTTATTCAACCTAGTCAGATCCGTCGCGACTACTTTCGAGTTTACTTTCTCTCCCAGTATTTTTAATACAATTATGGGTTTTTTTTTGCAACTTAGAGCACTTTTTATAATTATAGAAACTTCATCATGCAAGGCTTTGTAGTTTGTTTCACATGTTAATATCGGTCTACGATTTTCCAGCTTTATCCAATCAGCCATTGGCTCACGTGCTGACATATCTGTCAGAAAGAAACCCTTTTCGATATCTTTTAGCCCGTCACTTGGAGTCAAATCAAGGGAACCAGGGTATGCAATGAGTCCCGTCTGTTCTGCTTCTTTAACAGGACTGAAGGTTTTTTCGATATGATCGTGATAGTGACCCATCGCATAATAATCAAATCCACTTGGAAGGTCCATGCAACTTAGTTCTCCGGCGAACTTATTGAATTCGAGTAGGCCCTGATGCAATACAAGAATATTTTTTGAATCGAAGGTTTCCTTTTGTCGCTTTGCAAGCTTTTGCGTCGTTTGAAACTTCTGTAGTAAATTTTCCATATTGCTTCTTCTTTCCTTATTGAATCCAAATAATGCTAATTTTCCCTCACGTATCGGTTGGTTATCTTCCAGCCGCTTAGCTAGTTTCATATTATGAAAAAGGTAGGGTACAGGTGTATCCTTCATCCGGCTTATGTCATGCTCTCCCAGGATAAAATAGACTGGTATAGTAGCCTCTCTGAATTTCTTCAGCTCCTCGGCTAATTTGACGATTGAGGATCCGCTTGGCCTTGGGGTATGAAAAATGTCCCCTGCAAGAAGGACTAAATCTGCATGTTCAGAGATTGACCTTTCTACTGCTTCGTCGAACGCATCATAAATATCATGTTCTCTCTCGACTAAGTTAAATTGTGAATATCCTAGATGAATATCTGAAATATGAGAGATCAACATGGGGATCTTGTTTTAATAATAACAAAATAAAATTATATCTTTTTAGTAACATAGTTAGCCTCATAAATCACCAATTCGTAGTGTTGGCAGTGATGCAATTATTATCCGTAGATTTGCAATTGTTCATTTTCTGAATTTCAGTCACACCCCTATTCCATGCAGCTAAGACTATCACTACCTGATACATATTTTTATAGACGTCAGAAGTTATTAACAGCATGCACGGACTCGTGTATCGTGTATAGACGGGTATAAATCTGTAATCAGACAAGGGCTTCACATTTTATGTAAATACTTGCTTAAGAAGTCCCCTTTCATTTGCCACCCTGATTTCGTGTGCGATTCTTCTGCCGGTGCTCATTGGTTTGTCATATATTAACTCAGAATACGGCGAGCCGGTGATGTAGAGGTTG
>DASTUU010000347.1:0-4776 GCA_035759485.1 Nitrososphaeraceae archaeon | reverse complement strand
TTTTGTTATTTGAATCTGATAGTGCTGATTCATTTTTAGACTGGTGGTCAAAGTTCAAAGATACTATTAGATGGTATGTAGAGGAGACACATACGATAACAGCAAGAAGAAGATGATAATAGTCTCATCAGTATTCTTTTTAATGTTTTTCATGATAAAAGAAACGCAGGCATATCACAATCTAAAAGTATGTCATCAAATGTATCCAACCATGTGTGCTTTAATACCAGTAAATTATTCTAAGACTCAAAAGCCATGATGCAACGCACATCCAAGACATGTCTCAATAGGGCTATTACAACTGGTAACCACAGTACTAAGGGGGACAAACTCAATTATGTCATCTAGGCAGTATTAAAGAATAAATGATCAACAGGTTGTAGACATGGATAATGCAGCTAATAGCCACCGACATATGCAGTAATAATCCTATTACATTGGAAGTGAATGAAACATTATATAGTGCTCGGAATATTCTAATTAAATATAATATTAGCAGAGTTTTGCTGGAAATGTTGCAATAAATGTGTATATGACAAAAAAGGTGTTGACAGTTAAGCCAGATGAATCTGTACACATGGTATTATTGATAATGGCTGACGGTAATGTGTCAAGAGTAATAGTAGTTGGAGACAATAATAGACCAGTTGGAATAATCACCAGTCGCGATTTGTTACCTGCTAGTACATTATTAATCGCAGATAAATTAAGACCACCGCATATACAACCTTGGACAAAAGGAAAAAAAATGAAAGAAAATAAAATTAAAAATGAAGGCTCTACTAGTACATCCACGTATGCCGGTGTCTTGCCACATGGAATGAAAAGAACACTCTTAGCCGAAGATATAATGAAGTTTAATCCTAATTATGATTACAGATTATGCCGATCTGGTAGATGCAGCGCTTATTATGAGAGGAAATAGAATAAGTGGGCTGCCGGTTGTAGACTCAAATGATAAGCTTGTAGGAATAATTACAAAAACAGACAGCCATCTTGGCGTTGTGCTAAGCCGCAACCAGCCGTCACAATAAGGGTCTGGCCTAGCGGATGGCTGTGCCATGCAGTGCGGGATCCAGGTTCAAATGTGACACTTGCGCCGACCGCACGTGCCGGATCATTTGCTTGGAACAGTGGGTCAATGCGCACGCTGCCGGTGAAATACTCAGCCGAACCTTTGGTGGAAGGCTGTGAACCGCTTCGTTTGATATCCATTTCGTTTGGCATTGAGCGTTATCTTTATTATTTGTTATTTGGCTGATTAAACCATCAGCAAAATGTAACGTTCATTTGGCGACGTTTACTAACTCTGACACTATGTTGACGTCGTTGATGGTGCTTCAAGAGTGTATGACAACAATTCCTTGATGAGAAGATCTTTGATAGAGTGGTTGTCTATCAGAGCACTAATCAGTTGTGTTAGTTCTTCTTTTGGAAGTCCTGCACCTAGTAGTGAAGATGACCTCTCAATCGATTCTATCGCTTTTAGTTTCCAGTAGTAAGAAAGAGCTTTACCTATCTTTAGCTGCGCGTCATAAACTATTTTGCCTATAAGAGTAAGTGAATACTTCCCATTGTCTCTTCTAATCAGGCCAGCATTTATCAAACCTGAAAGCCTAGAATAATACTGCTTTGTACTTAGATTCATTTCTCTTAGACAGATATTTCTATCTCCTCTAGAAACGGCAATGCTATTGAAAATGGTCAATGCCTTATCGTCTGATATGTTTTTTAGAACATCCGTTATTGTAGGGACAGGCGAAGAGCCTTTCATACTCCCTTGTTTTCTCATTGATTAATTATATGCTCTAGTCAGAAGTCACTACGATTTCTTAGAAGTGCTGCTTATTTGTAAGATCCTCCTCATAGTGATGATAGAGACCAACAATGGGCGTTATCGGTGGTTCAACAGATATTACTAATAAGATCCAATGTTTAGTCTCGATTTTTAGTTATAGTAGTAATAGTAGAGGAATCAAGAGAGGGAAAATACCTAAACCCCTTGGTATGCTTTTGTCTCCTTTGAGACTTATCACATACTTCTATCCTCTATTACTACTGCTATAGCTATAAGGTGGGAATAAAAAATGGGCGGTTGTTCCTTGCGCTAGTTCGTACTAAGTGCCTTGTAGAATATATGACTTTTCAAAGAGAAACTTTGGATGGGTCTCAAAAATGTGATCAGATAAAATTCAGAAGTGGATCAACAACCTCCAAAACAGCAGCATATTGAATGAAGAAGAGCAGGGTCCCAGAGCTATTAGTAGATCATCTAAACTAAGAGAAGAAATTACGGGTCATGGTTGACTGGTTTATAGACCTGTTCTTCAAACGAGATGTAATCAGACTTAAAACGCCTGCCGAAGAGATGGCCATTAGATCAAATACGTCTACACCAAAAATATGATATAAATGCATGTGGATCTAGTTTCATGATAATTTATACTGTTATGCATTAATAAGATGAGTCAACTAGATCGTAGTAACTTGAGTAGTCTCATGCGGCTTTAATCTATTCCATAGTGCTCCCAAAATTATTCCTAGTAGTCCTGTTGCTGTTGCTAGTGAGCCATTCGCAAGAACAAGGACAAGCGGTATAACAACAGTATAAATATTTGAAGGTTTATTCTATGTAGACAGATAGATGGATAGCTAGATATGGTAGAGAATACTAAAACAGTAAATAATATCCTTTCATTATTATAGATATGAAAATAGAAGAAAAGGACAGCTACAACAACCTTGCTGAATATATGAAAAACTTCTCCTCACCTCAAGAAGGCCAGCGGCCGCAACAACAACATCATAAGAACAAGGCCAAAGATCATGCCAACAATACTACTATGACTTTAGCTGATCTTCTATCAACCAACAATAACGATAATGACACAATGGGGACCCACATAATAGATGATGATAACGATGATTTTTAGTTACTACCTACTTAGTTAGATCAGATATCCTTTTTCTGCTTAACGCATAGGTCTGCGATAAAAGTCCCCCTACTAGCACCATATCTAACAGGCTCAAAGTAGTCAGCATCGGATTGCTTTGCAGCCATTTCTACCTACTTGGACCTCCTGCCTTCAAGTTTAGCTATACGGCTTTTGAGTTCCTGATTTTCACGCTTGAGCCTTTCATAGTCTGCCTTTATTGCTGGCAAGCTCCAGAAGGCTCAGGTGTTCCAGCTTTTTTTAAGACCATATAGCGCAATATATCTAAAAAAGTCAAATTTAGTGTCTTTTTACATAGGTAAACTAAATGGTAGACTCAATATTTGGCCATCAGAGATGTTAGATTCATACTAACTGAAGAATAAGGTAATGTTTTATCACCATCCTAGAACCTTTGCAGACTTTGTCACAGCATTAGCCAATGCCTGAGTTGGATCTCTAACTTTATGACAAACCTCATCAATAGCTTGGCTTATATGTTCATCTATTTGGTGCAACACAAATGGAGCTATATCTCAGATTCTAACCAAGAAAATTCTTTATAGAACGGCCCAAACATAATGCCATGCTTAAGAAATCCGCCTTATTTATGATGTTCCTAGCAGCATCATTGATTGGAGCAAGTAGTATCATGTATAATCAACCACAAGTCGCAATAGGACAACCACTAGGTTCATCATCATCACCGCAACAGCAGCAACAACAATTACAATCCCCAAACACTGCCCAAAACACATTAGGGAAACGACCAGCATCACCACAAGGACTACAGCAGCAACAAAGCAACGTAGGGACGCTTGTTCAGATACAGCAGGACAAAGAATTGGCAAACAGATTATTTCCATATATTATCCAGAAAATAGATGGCAAGACATTAGCTCAGAAGATAGATGGAGGTCTGCTCGCCCAGAAGATATTTCCCTATCTGGATATTATATATACTGTAACTGTTAGATACGGCCCATATAAAGAAGTAGTTTCCACTGCGAGATGTCTTCCCGGTGAGCAAGTTGTTGGGGGAGGATATCAGTATGGAGGACCAACTGACGCCATTGTGGAAAAAACCTATCCCATATCAGATAATCAAGGACTGGGATGGCTTAGCACATACAATGCAGGAGAAATCGACGGCGCCAAGATAGTCTCGTATGTTACATGTCTTTCAGCAAGGATAGCACTGAAAGGAGTCCAAGAGCCTGCAACTTCTCCTCCGGTTCTTAGATAAACCAAACCTATCAGATGTAAGCGACAAGGCTTTTTCTTAACCTAATTTTTTTTGAGGAGTCGAGGATGATGAAGCGTGCTCAGAAAACAATCTTGGCTACCGGACACCCGGAATCGCAACTATCACCTACCACCGACGCCAATCGCGTGTCATGTTAAAAAAGATTATGCTTATTTGTTCTGTTGTGCTGCCTCTAGCTTCTTAAGCGCTATAACAATCATCGCAATATGACTTTGTTTTACAAGCATAACCAAGCCAAAACGACAGAAGGAGTTAGCTACAGAAGAAGACATAAAGGAAGAAGCGAAATAAGAGAAATAAGAGAAATACTAAGCAATAGCAACCAGGCTAATCTAAGACATGCATTCTTTTTCTTTTTGATACGAATATAAGCAGAGCTAAGGTAAGCTGCTGCACAATAAAAGAAATAAATGTGACAATTTAAACCAGACTATGGAATATGGACACAGTCCCCTTGAGTGTTGAGGAAGAACAAAGGCGAACTGATCTTGTTCAAAGGCTAAAACAGGGTACTATAAGCCTTACTGAGGCCCAGGAACTAAGAAACCTCCTAGAAAGAGAAAAACATGTGATAGC
>DASTUU010000346.1:0-1056 GCA_035759485.1 Nitrososphaeraceae archaeon | reverse complement strand
TCAATCTGAAGATATCAATGTAGGCTAATTTAGTAAAAATAGCTGATTCTTGAGATCCTTAACGTTATGTCTTAATGTGACATCGGTTATTCCTGCTGCTTGAGCAAAGGATGTTTGGTTTCTATTATTATTATTATTATTATTGTCTAGTTCGTTAGCCTTTTTATTAGTACTGTTCTTAATACTATTCTGGTATGAGATGTATAAAACAGCCGCTGCGAGTCCCATAGGATTCCTTCCAGCGCTTGCTTCTTTCCTTATCGTGGTATGCATGATATCCATACCTTGTCTAGTAATTTTTTCATGTAGATGCATCTTGTTTGCTACCTTGACTACGCATCTCAGGGGGTCTAGCATTGGTGTTTTAATATCTAGTTCTGTCAGCAACATTCTATAACTATGCGAAAGAGATTTTGGTTTTACGTTAGTGCCTCGAGCTATATCTTTCAATGTTTTTCCAACCCCAATTTCTCTGCATGCAATGTATATGGCGGCCGCCAGCATAGCTGACACTGTTCTTCCCCTAACCATTCCTCTGCTCTGAGCTTTTCTGTATGTGTAGGCTGTTTTCTCAATTACTGAATCAGGCAATGTCAACTTATCCTTAAGAGCATCAAGCTCAGCGAAGGCCCTTTTCAGGCTTCTATCTGTAGAACTATATAACTGCGTTCTATAATCTAATATCCTCAACCTATCGATTGTAGGTTTGATAGAAGTTGCAATTCTGTTTCCAGTATAATCTCTGTCTGTTCTTCCAATTATAGTTGATAAACCCATATCATGTCTTGCAAGTGAAGTAGGCATCCCAGTTCTTAATCTATTGTTATTTTTTTGTTCTAAATCAAAGTTTCGCCATTCGGGTCTTGTTTCTTCAACCTTTTCTATTGACAAAACTAAACCACAGTTTCCGCAAATATGTTCGCCCGATTCAGGGTCTGTAATCATATTGCTCTTGTTATCGTTTTTGTTACCGCTATCAAAATTAGCATTACAATTGGGACATACAATCCTTGAATAATTGGAGATTGTATCTTGTTTTGAAATTTTAGTCATATA
>DASTUU010000345.1:0-1333 GCA_035759485.1 Nitrososphaeraceae archaeon | reverse complement strand
ATGTTACCTAGAAGGTCTGAGATCTGTTCAAATGACTGATCTGCTTGCGGCATCATAGAAGACAGTCCTCCCTGTATTCCCTTTATAGCGTTCACAGCAGGACCTAAGGTGAATACTACATCACCCATTTCAGTAATTGTGTTTAATCTCAACTGTATCTGTTCGAAAGCCGTTTTCGCTGAATCTATCATCTTGATCATTTTTCTTATCTGAGATAGCTCTCCTGACAGTAACTTACCATAATGGCTATCATGATTCTGTATTGCTTTCACAATACGACTAAAGATTACCTTATCTTTTTCCTGCATTTTAGAAGACATTCCCTCAAGTTTAGCAATCTGCATTTGCAGCTTCTTTTGTGCTTCTTCTATACGTGGTTTGAGTGGTGTTTGTGATTGTGCAACCTCACGTAACTTGTCACGGATGCCTTCGCCTTGACTATTATCAGCGTTCCATTTTTTATTACTGTTGCTATCACTAACAAATACCATAACATCTATGAATATGATGTAGGGTTATTTTGAATGAGTATTAAAAGAAATTGCGTAAAGAGCTATAATACATTGGTGTCTTCAGCCTTGAATACAGCTGACTAGCTGTTATGATAAGCCTATCTCCTATTATTTTTGACCTCTACACAATAAACTTTCACATGTACTTATGCTATATGGTAATGTAAACAAATAGGTTTACATTAAGTCACATCGTTGACAACTTTATTTCAAGTTATTACGTTGGAAGGATGGCCCAATATAATGGAACCTATAGTAACCAATCTGGGGCCTCTATATTGGTTATATTTTACAAGCTTTATTGTAATTGGAACTTTTATAATCATCAATTTGTTTATCTCTGTGATTGTCAGGAAGTCAGAAGAGGCATATGAACAGGTACAGCGAGAATCAAGAATACCTTTAACACAACAGGAAATTATGCAGGAGATAAAAGAGATACGCATAATCTTAGAAGATCTGGAGAAAAGAATGGCTAAGATACAAGGAATGCCAACGCAAGTCCAAGTCATAATGCATAACTTGGGCTTTTGTAACTCCACAACAGATATAAGAAAAGAACCTCCACTACCTCCACCAAACCTATTTTGTGCTCAAAATCAGTAAAAACCAGTATTGGTATTGTTGTTTGAAGGCGTATGGAACCTCTACCATAACCAGATACATTTTCGTACTTGAAGTTACATTAATCTTCTTCATTTTGGATAATAAGAATAAAAACTTCGGCTTACCTATGGAGGAACTTTCTATCTATTTAATTAGTCAAATACACTACCTTCATTATCGTATTTCTGCTCAAGACATACTGTAAAGCCTACATG
>DASTUU010000344.1:0-2987 GCA_035759485.1 Nitrososphaeraceae archaeon | reverse complement strand
GGCCGCCCTCTTGATCAAAATCGCTGATCTGCCTGTACTCTTCAAATTGAGTTTGGTTTCTAATGCAACATAGGCTGATGAAAGAGAATTAATTGCTTCGGTATCTGTTTTTGGTTTCTTGCTCTCCCCCTGACTGACGCTTATACTTTTTCTCAGCCTTTTGAAGAAATTCAACTCATAAACCTCCATCCCATAAGCTGATCAATTTAGTAAAGTCATAATGTATAAGGCTTTTAAAGCAATAGTAGTCAAATGGTTATCATTAAAAAAACTGAGAGTAAATTACTATTTGCTTAAGATTCAGTTTATCGAGTTTTCCTTTTTGGTTCTGAATAAAATTGTCGACAAACACCGAAATAGAAATGGGAATAGAAAAAAGAAATATTGAATGTTTTGAACTACTACTTGAATGGATTAATCTTTTGTAACGTTTCGCCTGTCTTGTTCATAAATGATTGTGCTGCTTCGCCTGTTTGGTTTAGCATAGACTGTCCTTTTTCCCCTGTTTGGTTTGCGGCAGATTTAGATTCCTGGGTGACGTTAGTCATTCCGGATTGCATTTTTTCCCCTGTTTGGTTTGCTGCTTGGGTAGCGTTACCTGTTGCTGCGTCGACTGATGGTGTTGAAGTTACCACCATTGTGGTTGTCATTAGCAGAATAAGACTTGTGGCACCAAGAATGCCATTCAGTGCATTTTTAGACATTATAGTTAGTATGTAATGGGTATTATATAAGCTAACAGCCATCAAATACAATGATGCATGTATTGGTTCGAAAGTCTGAAATTGTTAAGCTAGGTGGTTACAGCAACGACAATGCTGAACACAATTATTAATTATGGCCGTTTTATACTCCAGTCACATTTTATTACTGTTATCTTCAGTAAGAGGACATTCAAGCTGTAGTTCAGTTGGAGTACTGTCTTCTACAAAACTGGAAGGTGGTAATGATAATGATGGCGATAATATCGATTTACTCACTCTGACCTGTCTATATCTTCTATAGTCTTGATCTACTTCCACAGCAGCTGTTAATATTTTACTCTTTATATACTTGGACGATTGTAAGAACATGAGAGTATCTTTTGGTAAACAATGTCCACCAATCCCTTCTCTTGGTTCTAGAATATTTACATTCCACTTAGTATTAAGAGCATCTCGTAGTTCTGAAAAGTTTATGTTATTTGCTTGGCAATAAAGATAAAGATCTTCAGCAAATGCAATTTGTAGATATCTATGTGCATTCTCTATAATCTTTGTCATTTCAGCAACTTCTATTTTTGACACTGGATGCATAGGAATGCCAAGGCTTCTTCTTGTAACAGGATTATTATCGTTGTTATTATTAGTATCCTTATTATTTTCGCCATTATTGCTGTTGTTATTATTGCCATCTGCTATTATATTATTATCAGTACTGCTACTACTACTGCTAACAATACCGCTACTACTATTTCCATTATAAAACTGCATTGCTGCTTCAAGGCAGCAATCATAAACTCCACCAACTACACGAAGTTGGTTCACACCATGTTCTTTCTCTTCTAAAGCATACCATCTATGAGGTACATGAGCCACATGCAATCTATGGCCAAGTATTTCAAGTATTTTGTTTGAAGTCCCTCGCGGAATAGTACTCTCTATTGAGACAAGTGCTCCATTCCTCTTTGCTTCCTTTGAAATCCTCTCAATTACAGACAATAAACCGTCTATGTACGGTGAGAATATATCCTCAGGTTTATGCGTGGACACACAAACAATATAAACATCAAAATTACTAAAATCAGTGGCTTTCTTTATTCCTGCAGTTTTTTCCGCACGATCTACTGCTTTAGGACTAATATCGTACCCATAGACATCATTAAATCCTTTCTCTTTAACACATTTTGCTACAGGTAAACCTAGCTGTCCCAGCCCTATTACCAAAACCTTGTTGAATTGAGTTTTGCTATTGTTGTTCATTCATTAATCACATCCTATCTTTGTCGATCGTCATTGTATCCTACGTTGTAACAGGAGGACCTCATCTGTGTGTAATGCTTTAGATCTTCTAATGCAAATGCTTGCTTTGTCATTAGACTTGTCATCGTTGCGAGTCCCATAGCTAGTGCTACGACCATAGCTGCTACGTTTACTGAGAAAGGTCGAGTGTTCATGCTCTTACTATTAGAAACAGAATATATAAGTGTATACGCCTATATGGTAAGGCAGTTGTATGCTTCAGCATATAACTATATATAAATATAACTGTGTATGTAAATATTGTATATGGAAGCGGATGAAACGGTAGGAGATGAAACTAAAACCACAGTAAAGATTCCTACCGACCTTCTTGATGATTTCAAGCACTTGGCTATAGATATGAAAACGACAGTAACTGCTCTTATCGTAGAATCTATGAGACAGTATCTTAAAGACATTAAGAAGAAATGACTCCGGTTTACTGATTACATCCTCAACGACTCAACTATTTTGGCAGTAGCAAATAAGCATAATAACAACAAAACACCAGCCAGGTGTTGATACGCTGAAGCTTACAGCATAATGAGCTAGTGATTCCAAAATTTGTACATCAAGATAGGATCTGACAGAATAGTCCGATGTTTGACTTCCAGATTGGGAACATATGATACCTTCTAGGCTCGCTAAAGGAGAATTTGCAGATAGTCTTCTTGGGTTAGTGATCAGGATGAGAAGTTCAGATACAGCTTTGCAGGTATTATTTGGTAATGCCAATAAAAAAGGAAGTGATTATTAGGATCAATAAATAATAATAATAACAAATTAATAGCACCTGCCATTTACTACTAGTGACAGAGAGTATTACTATGCTGAATTAGTTTTCTATCACTTATTGTTGTCGATACTAATAACTTACCACACTTTTCGCAATAAAATGAACCACATGTTAAACAAATAATTGATTTTTGTTTTTCTTTAGGACTAAATGGTACAAAGTCGTGTTCATGTATTATTACGCTGCTATTG
>DASTUU010000343.1:0-3996 GCA_035759485.1 Nitrososphaeraceae archaeon | reverse complement strand
CAGTATTTCTAATGGGGACGCCGTTTGAGGATGGAACTGAAGGTGAAACTCGTAGAGGGAAATTGATGGCCGACATAGCCAAAGAGAACAACATTGAGCACCTAGTCTACAGTTCAGTTGCAAATGCTGATAAAAATACAGCTATTCCTCATTTTGAAAGCAAATACAAAGTCGAGCAGCATATTAAAAACCTTGGAATTCCTCATACTATTATTGGTCCTACCTTTTTTATGGAAAACTTGCTTAGTCCAGGACTAGAACAGGGTCAGCTGGCTTTACCTTTATCCTCGTCTACCACTTTACAACAAAGTGCCCTTGAAAATATTGGGGAATTCTCAGCTCTGGTGCTTGAACGTCGTAAGCCATTTTTAGGAAAGAGAATAGATATTGCATCTGATGAGGTTACGGGAGAGCAAGCCGCTAAGATTTTATCAAATGAGTTAAGACAGAGGATTAGATATGTACCAGTTCCATTAGAGCAAGTCTATCAAGCAAATGAAGATATGGCTCGTATGTATGAGTGGTATGAGAAAGCAGGAACAGGTATAGATATTTCGAGTCTTCACCATGAATATCCTGAAGTCAACTGGCTCTCCTTTAGGGATTGGGCCAAATTAAGGCTAAAATGAGAAAAACAGAAACTAGAAATTACATCAGCAAGTTGATGTTCCTGTAGCAGTCGCACTCCCTCCAAAGGAGTGCAACATTCCACCGCGCGAATTTGCATAACGGAACTTGAGGAACATTCAGCGCTGGACAGAGCTATCTTGCGGTGGCCACCTTGTAGCGATGGAATTTCCAGAGTATAGTCACATGTACTTTATCAATTACGTTTAACTCCTTCTAGTGAATCTACCGATGATCTTCCTTACTCTTCTTAGTAACTGAAGGCATTACTTCCATATCAATAAATCTTTCGAATGCAGGATCAAACCATTTAAGCTTTGGAGTCTTTGAATGTCAGTATTGGTAATATGTGCTAGAAAAGCTTTTTAGTTTTTGTTAGACCTTTCTCGGTAGAAGCACAAGAAATAACGACTAATACAGGTAACGATACAATAAATATGGAAGCTTTATTTATGACCCAAGTAAATGTAGCCAGTAGTGATAGGCCACAGGCAACAAAGATGTGGGAGTGGAAATAACAAAAAGATTACCTATCCAATCTTATTTTTTCACTAACTGGATTTATCATGACTGCTATCCGTATCTTCTATCTCCTGCCTCATTTCCTGTTCCAGTTGTTTTACATATTTGTCTATAAATAATTGTCTACGGATATCCTCATTCTGTGACTCCTGTTCTCGTCTTATTTCTTTTTTTATTTCATAAGCTTCAGGGTCATCCACTGTACTCATATCTGGTTAAATATCCTTTGTGAATATAAGGGATAAGAAACTTTGATCGCGATTGTTTATAATTAAACGTAGTTTATTGGGCTCTGGCAGGAGATAACATGTCCGAATGTCTAGAGGTCAGAGACTGAAAATGATATTAGTATAACTCAATTCGACAATCAATGTATCTATAAAAACCTGGCTTTGTTCTTTTTAGGTTTAGACCTTGAAGTGCTTATATTAGTATTGACGATCTAGAATCCCCTTCATAGGGGGTCATAATCGCCTATCTCCAACTTTCATCTTTGTAATTTGCCTAATGTTACTTCTTGATAGTTCGATAAAGCTTTTTAAAATTTTGATAAGTCTTGGAATCTCTATCTTTTACTGATGTATTTTTCAGGAATATGTCCTCATAATAGCTTATTATTGTAGCTTTGAGGTATTCTATCATTTTCTTGTCACTAATTACTTTTTCATTGATTAGAAACGAAAGCCAGTCCAGGGTATTAAATGTACGAGAATACCATGGCCTTCTAACATCATCATATTGGGATCCTGAAGGTATTTTAGCTATTTCGCGATCCACATCTCGTAGCTCAGTCATAATACCATCTAACGATCTAGTCTCTTCGCACGCCGAAATGTCACGATGGTATAAAATAATGCTACTGCATATATTCTGGCAGTAATGATTTGAATGTAGTCAGAAGATGTTACCATGTATCGAATTATACGATTGTATGAATTTTAGTATATCTTAAATTATACCCAAAAATCAATAGAGAAGGAATATTTCAAAAGAGCGTTTGAGGAACGTTATCCATAAAATAATGAGCCCAATAACCCAAAAATGAGAGAGATATTTGTTCTATGATATTTTGTTTTCTGTCTTGGCTTTGATTAGATTATCTACGTTAGAAATATTCGCGTATGGAATACTAAGAGAAATATAGAAATACCAGCAAAAAGGATTGCCTATGCTGTGATAGGAAATCTTCTATTATTCATAATGATCATGTTAATTCTTTCATCATCACTCGCTTTTCTATCTCTTGAAAGTCCTGTCAAAGCAATAGCACAGATTGACAGAACGACAGCCACAGGACAGCCTCAACTGCCATCTGATCGACACCAAACGGGTCTTGTACTTGTAAAGACATCCAGAATAATAGAAGGCGGCAACACCAGCACAATCTTAAAGCCGTTGTCTAGTCTTATCGAAACCAGAATCAATACATCATCTTCTCTATTAGAGCTTACAAGCAAACTACCTGAAGTAACAAATGTTTCTTATGCCAATGCGATTACAGAGAAGTTTATGGGAATACCTCAAAACCTTGACCTACAAAAGAGGGATATTGCCAGGCATATTCTTGAACAAGATGGAGATATTGTTTCTATTTTCTTCGTTACACCGAAAGGAGACGTATACATGGGAGAGCCCTATTCAGATCAGCAAACAACTTCCAAGACTCAACTTCGCTGAGCGTGATTGGTATAAGGGTGTAACAAGAATAACACATATACAAGTGCAGTATTTTTTTAGCAGCTATTCGTGTTCCTGCAATAGCATTAGCAGTTCCTGTCTATGAAAATAGCATGGGAAGCAATGTGAGTATTAATGTTAATCATAATTCACTACCTATAGTCGGCTATTGGGTTGGCATAATAAACCCAGTGAGAATTAATGAAGATCTCTCATCAATTACAAATCTGCTAAATTCTAACAATAAAGTTCTACTTATTGATCATAACGGAACACGTGTATTCGAAATGCTGGGCTTGCCAACAGCAAATGTATTATCTTCATCTCTATTATCTGATAATCAAAATCAAAGCCTAAAGTCATTTTCTTATCTGCAAAGTGTTCAAAATGCATTGAATGGACAATCGGGTTCAGTAGCAGAATTGATAGATGGTGTTAAGACAACAATATATTATTATCCAGTCCACGTATATCCACATACATGGGCTTTACTTTTGTTACAGACTTCCAGATGATGTTAATCACAAGAGACGGTCTGGCTTTTGGCAGGAATAATTACAAGAAGTTCTTCGCCTTATAATAAGTGCAAGCACTGTTATGAGCTCCAGACCCCTTATAAATAAATGAAAAGCCGAAAAATGCCAATGATTTTCTAGGCGTTCTGTTTCATAGCTAATTAAACTTCCAATATGCGACTATACTACAAGATCCTTAGTTCTATTATTGTCGACCTTCATGTTGTTCAATGCTATGTGAAAGTGAAATTGAACTACCCTCTTAAGATCTTTGAATGTCACTCTTCTTTTACTATCTATATTATAGTATAGACTGCATTAGAAACTTTTGCTCTCAATCTGAAATATGCTCAGGATGCTCTTCTCCTTTCTTTTCTTGTTGCTGTTCCTTTACTGGCTGCCTTAAATCGAATTCCTTTTGCCTAGCAACTTCGATACTGAGATATGGCTTGTCTTTGTCTTTTTCTCCTTCTTGTCCTTCTTGTCCTGTTGCTGCTGTTATATGTACTATCCTTCCTATTTTCTGAAGCGCTTCGATCTCTTCCTTCTTTACCTCAAGCTCTTTGAATTTTCCTCTGGGTGTTATTCTAAAAATAATAGCGCTACCATCTAAGCCATAATAGTTACTGAATCCACATTTCTTAAGAAACTCAAG
>DASTUU010000342.1:0-6482 GCA_035759485.1 Nitrososphaeraceae archaeon | reverse complement strand
AGTTGCATGGAGGAAAAATTGCCCAAACATGAGTCAATAAGAAAAGTTCTTGTTATTGGAAGCGGCGCTATCAAAATCGGAGAAGCGGGCGAAAGTCGGAACAGCTGACCGCCAATTTGACTACTCCGGTTCACAGTGCCTTAAGGCTTTAAGAGAAGATGATGTCAGAAGCGTATTAATTAATCCTAACATAGCTACAATCCAAACCGACAGCAGATTTGCCGATAGAGTGTACCTGTTACCTATCAATGTAACATATGTACAAAAGGTCATAGAAAAAGAAAGACCTGATTCTATAATGTTGAATTTCGGGGGGCAGACAGCACTCAACTGTGGAGTGTCTCTAGATAGTGAAGGAATTTTAGATAGATATGGAATAACAGTGCTAGGTACAAAAACAGACGGTATCAGAATTACGGAGGACAGGCAGCTATTCAAGGAGGCCATGCAGAAAAGTGGCGTTCATGTTTTGCCTAGCGCTCCAGCATACTCTCTATCTGAGGCAAGGAAAATTGCTAAGGAAATAAGCTTTCCAGTTATTATTCGCGTCGCCTACACGCTTGGTGGAAAAGGCGGCGGAGTAGCTTACAATGAATACGAATTAGAGGAGATTGTACAGCGTGGGTTGTCCCTCAGCATAGTCCATCAGGTATTAATTGAAAAATATGTCGGAAACTGGAAGCAGATAGAGTACGAGCTTATGCGTGACAGCCATGGAAATAGTGCTGTAGTATGTAACATGGAAAATATCCTTGCAATGAGAGTCCATACAGGGGATAATATAGTAGTTACCCCATCTCAAACTCTCAACAATATTGAATATCATAAACTCCGCTCAGCAGCGCAGAGAGCCACCTCGCAGTGTAATATAGTTGGAGAATGCAATATTCAGTTTGGCTTGGATCCATGTTCTGAAAGATACTGTGCTATTGAAATAAATGCTAGACTTTCGAGATCTTCTGCCCTTGCTAGTAAAGCTACGGGCTACCCACTTGCCTATATGGCCGCTAAGATCTGTCTGGGGTATGCCCTACCAGAACTCGTTAACAGAATAACCAAGGTAACTACAGCCTGCTTTGAGCCCTCTCTTGATTACATTACCCTGAAAATGCCCCGTTGGGATTTTCAGAAATTTGAGCATGTCAAACGGAGGCTAGGAAGTACAATGAAGTCGGTAGGAGAGGTAATGGCTATAGGAAAAAATTTTGAAGAGGCAATTCAGAAGGCCATTAGAATGTGTGATATAGATAAGGATGGACTTACATCCGAGGGGGACAATAATGAAATTTATTTTCCTGAGGAAATAGAAAAAATAGAACAATCTCTCCTTCACCCAGAAGACGATATAATATTTACCGTTGTTCGAGCATTGAGAGCAGGAATTACTATTGATAGAATAAACCAGTTATCTCACATCGATCCCTGGTTTTTGTTATGCATAAATAATATAATTAAAGTAGAGAATCAGTTACGCAAATCAGCATTTGATGAATCCTTAATTTTGGAAGCAAAAAAAATCGGCTTCTCCGATAGACAAATCGCGCGATGTATAAATGTTGACGAGAAACAAGTAAGAAGCTTAAGAGACAAATTCGGAATAAGACCAAAGATTAAGCAGATAGATACTCTTGCAGCCGAGTGGCCGGCTAAAACCAACTACCTCTATATGACCTATAATGGCGAAGGTGACGATGTCGAATTGGACGAAAACAAAAGGAGTACAATTGTGGTTGGGGCTGGTCCTTACAGGATAGGGAGCAGCGTAGAATTTGATTGGGCGACCGTTAACATGGTATGGAGTTTAAAAGAAAACGGAATCAAGAATGTATGTATAATTAATTGCAATCCGGAAACTGTTTCTACTGATTATGATATTTCAGATCGGCTATATTTTGAAGAGCTAACCTTTGAACGAGTGCTGGACATATATGAAAGAGAGAAAGCTTGCGGAATAGTTACATGTGTTGGGGGACAAACAGCAAATAACCTTACTCCTAAACTATCAAAGGTAGGAGTAAGAATCGTTGGAACCAAAAGTGAAGATGTTGATAGGGCTGAAGACCGGGCAAAATTTGGAAAGCTATTAGATACACTAAATATAAAACAGCCAGCATGGAAAAGATTTTCGGATATAAAGGAGGCCAAGAAATTTGCTGAAAGGGTAGGGTATCCGGTTCTGGTTAGGCCTTCGTATGTTCTTAGTGGCGCTGCTATGAAAGTAGTTTGGGCAGAGTACCAATTCGAACAGTTTTTAACCACTGCAACAAGCATCAGTCCTGAGCACCCAGTTGTGATAAGCAAATTTATTCAAGAAGCAGCGGAAGTAGAGGTGGATGCTGTATCAGGAAAGAACGGTGTAATAATAGGATCGATTATCGAACACATAGACAATGCTGGCATTCACTCGGGTGATGCGATTATGTGTATTCCTCCGTGGAGACAGGACAGAAAGACTCTGGAAACCATCAAAGAATATTCATCAAAAATAGGCGAGGCCCTAAATATCGTAGGGCCATACAATATTCAATATTTGGTGAAGAACGAAGAAGTGTATGTTATCGAGGCTAATGTAAGAGCATCAAGATCCATGCCTTTTGTTTCAAAGTTCATCGAGGCTAATTTGATAGGTCTTTCAGCAAAAGCTATGACAGGCAAGGATCTTCCTGATTCTGCTAGGGATTTGTGGCTAAAGACCGCGGCTTTTGGAATTAAAGTTCCCCAGTTCTCATTCATGCAGTTGGAAGGTGCAGATATCGTTCTCGGCGTAGAGATGCATTCTACCGGAGAGGTCGCCTGCTTTGGAAACGGCTTTTATGATTCCCTTTCAAAATCCTATTTGGCAGCAGGATATTCTCTTCCATTATCAGGATCGGCTTTAATTAGCGTTGGAGGCCAGAAAAATAAATTTAGGCTTCGTCCTTTAATTTCCCTTATATCGTCATTAGGATTTCAAATTATGGCAACAGAGCACACTGCTGAGTTCCTAGAATCGAACTTTGTTAGACCCGTGCAAAAAGTTTACAAGATAAGCGAGCCCGACAGAAAACCCAATATTGCCCAACTGCTGTTTGAACGAAAAATTGATTTTATAGTTAACATCCCTTCCACTGTGACAATTGAGAAATATGTTGGAATGCTTTATGACGAGTACTTGATAAGGCGAAAGGCCGTCGAAATGGGTGTCCCCGTCTTAACCACGATAGAGGGAGCAAGCTCTTTTATAAAGACGCTTGAGTGGATCACTTCGTTTCAACCTACTGTAGATTACCTTAAGCCTTATAGAAGCCTAGATTGATTAGGCTTCTTACGTAGGACAATTAAAGAAGAGATCGTCTTGCATACAAGATAAATCGGCTACTATCGAACCATCAAGTGTCAATAATAACATTTCTTCGACAGCCTTATTCTTTATGATACGCTCAATAATCGGTGGCACGTGTTTCCACATATTATGTCGAAGGCGCGTATTAGGACTGCTATAAAAAGATGGCATTATTAGTATCTCCAAAAAGCCATCACTATCTGAAAAAATTGCTTGTTTTCTAACCTTCATATATATCCATATCCTTTGTCCATCTGCAATGTTATTAGGCTTTAGGAAAATAGGATGAATATGACCCATTATGATTCTGCCCACAGAGGATCTTATGGTTGAAGGCATTGTATGTCCATGCAATAGTAGTATATTCCCTAAAACCATCCCAGTAGAGGATACAAGGTTGACATTATTTGGTGCTATATAACTCATAAAACTGTCATGATTTCCCGGTATAAGATATACTTCGGCGTATTGAGAAATGGAAGTCAGAACTGCAGGAACGATGCTTCTCTCTAATCGTGTTATCCCAGAGACACTAGACTTGAAATCCCCAAGTAATATTATTCCGTCAGCTTTAGTTGCTTTGACTAATTTAAGAAAACGATTGTTAATATTTTGAATAAGGAACTTAGTATTCAAAGTGATCCCATTCATTACGCCATAGGTTTCGGAACCTACATGAAGGTCGGCTGCCACAACAAATCTACTATATTGCTTATCTAATTTACCACATATCAGTAATGCAGGTTCGGGATGAAGCAAGCGAACTTTAAGCATAGTTGTGCAATTAACTAAACGCTCAAACTTTCTAAAATAGTTTGTTTTACCTAATTAGTTTTCAATTTTTTTGTGAAAGATCTGTCAGGACAATCCTAATCCACAGAACTACTGTTTTACAAGAACTGCATTTATACAACCATCCTGCCCTGGCCGTGAGATGACCTTTGCTATACCAGAATCCGTTTCAAGCAATGCACCCTTGCTGATTACTCCTCGTCTTTCGTAGTCCTTATTGGCAGGGTTCCTGATGACTTGCAATATTTTAGAGTGAGCAGTTTTTTTAGATACAGGGTCCGTAAGGTTAGCAAACGCGCCAAATTTTAATGCCGTCTTCCTATTATTACCCCTTACATTCCTTGTTTTTGTTTGACTACCGCCTAACACAGCTTCATTAGGATATCTGTCGAGTTCAAACTTCCTTCTCCCTCTCACAGCGACTTTGCGACCGCCAGTATATTTCCGTTTAGATAAGTTCTCTATTGATTTACGCACGAAAATCGAAGGGCCACTTCTTTATTATTAATGCTTCTGTAGGCTTTTGTTGTAGTCAGATTTTGTGTCCAAAAGTTTTCCCTTTAAGGTGCCAACATCTTCTATACCGAAATAATCTTGAAATTTCTTACTCGTCTTGAAAATTTTAAGTCTTCCAACTTTTTCGTATTGGATGAAGCCGAGCCGTTCTAGTTCCTTTAGATGAGAATAAACCTGATTTCCCCTGATTTGAACTAGCCTTCTTGAAGGGATTGGCTGTTCATAGGTTATATATGATAGGGTCTTGAGAGCACCTCCAGATACCATGGGCCGATTCGCAAATTTTCGAATAATAGGAGCATATTGAGGCTTTACTTGAAATACAAAAGTTCCATCTTCTAGCTGGTCGATTTCTAGGGCTCTGAAAACGGTTTTTGTTTTTTTCATCAAGTCAGAAATTATCTTTAATGATTTGTCCCGTGAATTTGTCCCACTAGCTTTAACTAGTTCGTCTACTGTAAGCGGTCTTCCTGCCGAATAAAGGGCAGCCTCTATTCTCGCGCTAATTTCGTCGTACGAAAACAAATAGTTACACAAAAACCCGTTTGTGATATAAGCTCAATCTCATCAGATTACCTGCCCTTTAGAACCAGCCATATGTCATCAATCTCTTCTATTTGCTCTATGTCAATTATACCGCTCATACCCAGGTAAAGTATTGCTATAAATGTCCTAGCTATATCTATAGGTTGCAGACCTGCCGTTAATTCTTTAAAAAATTTCGATCCCTTAGTTTTCAGGGAATCTAAAATTCGATCCTGATACTGCTTCATTATCTCTTCGAGTTTTACCAAATATTGATTAAGATCAAATGCATCATTAGTTTCCAAATCGATCTGTTTTTTCTTCTGTCTTGGATTCGTAAGTTCAGAGATCATATTTTCTAGGACAAGTAATAGATCCGTCAAGGAGACTGGATAAGTTGATTCAAACCTAAACGGAATTTCTATTGGCCTAAGCTCTGGCACTGCGTCATCCTTCCTGGGGTATTCCAGACTTTTATGATGCATCGCTATTTTTTCAAGCTCAAAGATACTCTCGACTTTTATTCTATGAATCATGGCTGATGATAGAGCCGCAATACCACATATCCTCAAATCTTTACTGTTATCTCTATTGATAATTTCAAGAAGCATATCTAATAGCTTCGTGATATTTATATTCCAAATATCTTTCCTATTAACAAAAGCCGGATTAAATAGTAGACTTAACGGTGGTATGGCTATGAGTCTTTTTGTTTCATTCTCTACCATTTCTCGTCCTACCAATGAATTGTGTTAGTAATTGTCAGCCTAATATAATAGCCTAGTGCAGACTTTAGACTAGGAGCTCAAAGTATGAGGCCACAGAATTTCGTTTACAAAATAGATTTCTACATTTATTCCAATCCGAAGCCGCTCGGTTTTCGTTTTGGAACTCACTAGCACTACATAACACTGATTAGTCAATAATAGATTAACGACTATTTTTTTAACGTCAATATATTCTCGATGTGAAGATTTTGATTTGATATAATTAATTCCAAGGGATGGACCAAGCAAGCTATGCTGTGTTGCCCTCAACCCTGTATTGGTTTAAATGTGAAGTACTGCAAAATAGTGTGGGTTAATTTAAATAACGTAACAGCACAATTTAGCTAAGGTTGCAGCAACAGACAAGGGTTCGTGTGGAAAGAAAGTTTGTTTTGTTTCTTATTCATACGCCATTTGGTTTGAGTTTCTTTGATAAAATAGCTAAAACTCGAGCCGCTCGGATTTACTCTGAATTTAGTACTTTTCTTATGCCATTAATCACAGTACTGGCTATAGTTCTTTTCTTTATCGGTTTGACTAGTATGCTATCGAATTCCGCG